>DASQVJ010000265.1:0-7913 GCA_035640835.1 Bryobacteraceae bacterium | reverse complement strand
GCGTCGTTATTGGTGGAGCGGATCGGGCCATAGCCGCGATAGGGCCGGAGGAAATCGACGTTCACGCCAGGATTGGCCTGCAATGTGCCCGGCAGCAACTGGTTGATGTTGCGCTCGCGCTGACCATTGAGGCCCAACCGTCCCACGTAACCGGCCTCGATTGTTGTGTTCCAGGGCAGTTCGCGCTGGAAGGTGACATTCCAGGTCCAGGCTTCCGGATTGTTGAAGATCGGGTCCTGTGTGGTGGCACTCAGTGGGAAGCCAGTCACCAGACCGGCACCCGCAGGGTTGTCGACCAGGCCGTTGCTGGTGGATGCCGAAGGCTGTAGCGGAGGATTGCCGCCAAGGAACACAGAGTCACTTACGCCGAGTCGCGTAACAAAACGACCCACCGCTGCGCGGAGAACGTTTTTGTCATTGAAGGCGTAGGCGACACCGAGGCGAGGCTGCCAAACGTTGTGCGTCTTTGAGAACGACTTGTCGCCGCCAAAGAGCGCATTGAACTCACCTGTGCTGGCGATCGGCACGCGTCCAATCGCTGCCTCGGGCCAGCCGTTGCCTGGGATCACCATGCCGTTGTACTGGTCGATTGGTCGAGCATAGGTCCCGATACCCGTGCGCGGGTCGATGTTGTACTGGCGTGATGCGTCATAACGGTTCGGATCGAACACCAGCATGTTGCGCCACAAGCTGTAGTAAGGCTGGATGCGGGTCCAGCGAACGCCATACTCGAGACGCAGGCGAGAGGTCGCCTTCCATGAGTCCTGTGCGAACCACTCGTACATGTGGCCACGATACGGGGTGTACGAACGGTTCCCGAGCTCCGCGTATGTGTCGTACAAGCCGAGGGCTGCGTTGGCGACAGCAAGACCCGTTCCACCAGGACGCGAATCATTAAACACGAAGCGACCGTTTTGGTTGTTGGTGCCGCCAGGGACGCCCTGGACGTTGATCTGATCGAAGTCGTTCTGTCCGGCGCGCTCAAACAGGAAGCCAAACTTGTAGGAGTGATTTCCCTTGATCCAGCTAAGATTGTCCGAGACCACGTAGATCGGGCCGGCCGACGAGGACGGATATGGACCGCCGTCCACCTGCTGGAAGTTCTGAATTTCGATTGTCGGGATCTTGTCGAAAATTTCCTTCGCCGGGAACAGGTACGGATAGTTGATTCCGTACAGACTGCGCTGATACGGCGCGTCCGCGTTCACTCGGATGCGTACGCGGTCGACGCTCGCGGTTACCAGAGCTTCGTTCACGATCGTCGGAGTAACCGTCCAGATATAGTTCACCGAGGATGTGAGGTTTGGACGGTCCAAGGTAGAGGGTGCGCGGTCCGTGTTGCTGCGGAAGGCGCCCTGGTCGATCAGATTGTAGTTTTGAACTCGTACACGGAAGTAATGGCGCTCGGCCGGGATGTAATCAAACGAGTAAGTGTCTTTACGCTGATCCTGCAGAGCCGTCGCAGCCTGAAAATTGTTTGCGCCCGCAATCAACGTGTTCGGTTCCGGGAAGGCTCGAAGCAGCGCCAGGCCGTTCGCGCTCAGGCGGTTGGTTGGAATCACGTTGTTCGGAAACGGATTACCCGTCTGTGGATCGGTGATCACGCGAGGTGTGTTGTAGAAAACGTTGGGAGCATTCAGCAATTCGCTGAAGTCACCACGACGCATCGCGAGCGAGGGAACACGAATACCGTTGGTGGCGTTCAACTGCTCCTGACGGAAGCGAACGTACTCCTGGCCAAACAGCCAGAAGAACTTGTTGCGATCTTTGTTGAATACCTTCGGAATGAAAACCGGACCGCTGAGCGCATAACCGAACTGGTTAAAGCGGAACGGACCAGGACGACCGCTGATGTCCTCGCGTCCAACTACGCGATTGCGCGACCATTCATTCGCGTTCATCGCGGAGTTTCGGAAGTACTCGTAGAAGTCACCGTGGAAATCGCGCTGGCCGCTCTTGGTCACGATGCGGATTTGTCCACCCGCCGCGCGACCGTACTCGGCGTTGTAGTTCGCTGTCAGGATCTGCATTTCCTGCACAGCGTCAACGTCTGCGGTGCCGATGCTGGTTCCGTTCGACCGTGTACGCACGGCAACGGCACCGTCGAAGGTAATCAGGTTGTCCTGCGTGCGCGAACCGTTAATGTTCAAGCCGCCGGTGGTGAGGTTAAAGCTGAACTGCGCCATCGCGTTGCTGCCGCTCACACCTGGCTTCAACATGGCGAGGAAGAGCGGGTTGCGGCCGTTCAAAGGCAGATTTTTAACCTCGGCCGTGGTGACCACTTTGCCGAGAGCCGCGCTTTCTGACTGGACGTTCACGGCTTCAGCGATAACGTTGATCGTTTCCGACGCGCTGCCGACCTGGAGTTGCGCGTCTACACTTGTGGCGATGTTAGCGTCGAGCTTGTTTTGTGTTTTCTCAAACTTCTTGAACCCGGTGGCTTCGGCAGAAACAGTATAGAAGCCGGCCGGCAAGCTCGAAATGATGTAATACCCGTTCGCGTTCGTGGTGCTGCGGCGCTCCACACCCGTCGCTTCGTTCGTGATTACAACAGTTGCATTTGGAACGACTGCGCCGGTTGGATCGCGAACATAGCCTGTAATTGCAGCGGTGTCGGACTGCCCCAACAGTACGACAGCGAATAAGAGGAATAATCCCCAGAGACGTACATGGTTCATAGTGAGACTCCCGAATCAGCAAGTTCGAAGCAAACAACCAGCGCCCATTGTATGTCGCGGTACCAGTACGGCCCAAGCCCGGTGAGCCGTTAAGTTCCCGTGAGTACGTTAGTTAATCCAAAGGTGAACAACAGAAAGCACTTAGCTGTGTAACGCATTCGGGGCTTGACGGCGTCAAACAAATGTTTAAAATCGTTGTTGGATATGCCCGGAGAACGCAGACGAGTGTCCGTGAGCAGTCGCGCCCCAGTTGAACCCGTTGTGGGACTCTCTGAGGAAGCCCGCAGAGAACAGACGCGTCGTCGTCTGATCGAATCTGCGGGTCAAATATTCGCCGAGCAAGGGTTTCAAAACGCCACCGTGCGGGAGATTTGTGACCGCGCTGGAACCAATATCGCCGCGATCAACTACCACTTCCGCGACAAAGTCGGACTGTATCGGGAAGTTTTTCGAACAAGCTGCCTCGCCGAAAAACCGGCCATTCCCGAGAACCTGACGCCTGAACAGGAACTGGCAACGGTCGTGCAACGGCACCTGAGGGGAATACTCAGTATTGAGCGCCCTTCGTTGTGGCGCCAACTGATGACTCGCGAGATGGCCCAGCCGTCGCCAGCTTTCGCGCAAGTTGTCGAAGAGGCCATCCGGCCAAACGAAATACGTCTGCGCCAAGTGGTCGGCAAGCTGATTGATGAACCGCCGGATGCTCCCGAGACACGGCTGTGTGCTCACAGTGTCATCGCGCAGTGCCTGCACTATTTACACGCACGACCCGTGTTAGCGCATATATGGCCGGAGTCCGTTCATTTCGGTCCTGACGATGTCGACAGGATCGCCGACCACATCACGAAATTTTCTCTGGCCGCAATGAGCGGTCTAAAGCGAAACAAGTCCCAGCCATCCCCAGCGATCCGGAGTGGACCCAATGCCCGAAAACGACGCTCGCAACCTAGGCGGACAAACCGTCGCGGAACCGCCTCAGACGACAACCACTGAAATCCGTAAGCCGACTCCGACTGGGCCTCCAGAGCCCCCAAAACCGCCCGCTAAGAGCCGGCCAATCGTGCTTGGGGTAGCCGTGATCGCGCTTGTGGGCATCGCTGCTTTTCTGATTTGGCATTTCTTCCTCCGACCTCCGGATGTGCCGCCTGGAATCGTCGCAGTCAGCGGCAGGCTGGAGGGTGATGACTCCGTCATCGCACCCAAGACGAGCGGCCGCATTCTCCAGGTGAACGGCCGCGAGGGCGACCATGTTGAAGCCGGTCAAGTGCTCGCGGTGCTCGATGACGACCAGGTTCGTGCCCGTGAAGCCGCGGCGCGGGCTGCGGTCGAACGAGCCTTGGCGCGCGTCACTCTCGCTCAACGTCAGATCGCCGTTTTGAATGAGCAACTGCGCGAAAACCAGATCGCTGTTGCGCAGGCGCTCGAAGATGCACAAGGCCGCATCCGCGAAGCCGAGGCGCAGGTCGCTTCCGCTGAAGCGCAACTCGCCCAGAGGCAGGCAGAGCTCGACATCGCCGAGTACGATCGTGAGGCTTACACACGACTCGCCAAGTCCGGAGCTGTTGCAGAAAGGCAAGCTCGTGAAGCGATCAGTACTGCCAACGCTCGACAGGCTGCCGTGGCCACAGCCGTCAAACAAGTGGAGGCTGCGCGAGGTAGCCTGAACACTGCTCGCGCTGCTGCCGCCAATCCCGATATTCAAACTGCCCGCGCCAGCGCAGTCCAGCGGCAAATTGCTCAGCAAGAGGCCGAGATCGCCTCCGCGCAAGCCGACGCCGCACAAGCTCGCGCACAACTCGCGGAAGCACAGGCCAATCGCGCCGACCTCCGCGTCCTCGCGCCTTTCAGCGGAAGCATCATCACGCGCTCGGCCGAGCCCGGAGAGGTTGTCACGGCAGGAACGCCTTTGCTCAGGCTTCTCGATCTGAGCAAGGTGTATCTGCGAGCTTATGTGCCCGAAGGCCAGATCGGACGTGTGCGTCTGGGACAACCGGCGCGCGTATATCTCGACTCCGACCCGAATAAGCCGCTCGAGGCGTGGGTCTCCCGCATCGATCCCGAGGCCGCGTTTACACCTGAGAACACGTACTTCCGCCAGGATCGCGTGAAGCAGGTTGTCGGCGTGAAGCTGCAATTGAAACATGGCTTCGGATACGCCAAGCCCGGTATGCCGGCGGACGGCGAAATTCTCGTCGACGGCAACACCTGGCCTGACCGGAGAGCTCGAAAGTGAGCGCGCCTCCTGCTGTCGAACCGATCCAACAGCGAGCTGCTTCCGGTGGTCAACAGCCGGCCATTGTCGTTCGAGGTCTCGTGAAGAAGTATGGCGACCTCGAAGCGGTACGCGGAATCGATCTCGACATCATGGCCGGTGAGATCTTCGGCATCATTGGTCCCGACGGCGCCGGCAAAACGTCGACTTTCCACATCCTGGGCGGCGTCATGTCCGCCACCAGCGGCACCGCGGAGATGTTCGGTGTACCGGCACGTGAAGCTCGTCACTTCGTCGGTTACCTGACGCAGGCTTTCAGCCTCTACCAGGACCTGAGTGTCAACGAGAACATCCGGTACATGGGTGAGCTTCGACGCGTCAGCGATAAGGACATCCGCGAGCGCGCCAGTCGATATCTCCAGATGTTTGGCATGGATCGATTTGGGGACCGGCTTGCCGGAAGGCTGAGCGGCGGTATGAAGCAGAAGCTCGCGCTTGCCTGCGCTCTCGTAGCAGAGCCGCGCATTCTTCTGCTTGATGAGCCGACCACCGGTGTGGATCCCGTGTCGCGCCGCGAGTTCTGGGACACGCTGGCACAGCTCTCGGCTGATGGCATGACGATCGTTGTTGCTACGCCCTACCTCGATGAAGCTGAGCGTTGCGGGCGAGTGGCATTGATGCACGAAGGCTTGATTCGACAACAGGGCACTCCAGCCGAGCTTCGCGAGAGTACCGGATACAGGCGTCTCGAAGTGCACGCCAGCGATCTAAGCCGTGCCGAGAAGGTGTTGCACCATGCTCCAGGAATCGAAGATGTCCAGCGATTCGGTGACCGCTTAGACGTCATGGTTCGCGACGTGGAAGTAGGAGAGCACCAGGTTCGCCGCCGTCTTGAGTCGGAGCACGTCGAGATCTTCGACATTCGACGCAGCTCGCCGACCCTGGAGAACACATTTGTCGCGGTGCTGCGAAGCCTTGGGGTTGAGCACGAGGTGCCGGACTTCCCGGCTCGCCGAGCTTGCTCCGACAGGTCGAACGGTGTGGCAATCGGAGCCAAAGATCTCAGCAAGACATTCGGCCACTTCCAAGCCGTCAAGCACGTGAACATCGAGATCCGCTATGGCGAAATCTACGGTCTGCTGGGAGCAAACGGAGCAGGCAAGACGACAACAATCAAGATGCTCTGCGGACTGCTTGCACCGACCAGCGGTCAGGTGACGCTGGCCGGAGAAACAGGCGGGTTCCGTTCTCCTCACGTGCGCGAGCAGATCGGCTACATGTCGCAGAAATTCTCGCTCTACGACGATCTCACGATCGACGAAAACCTGGAGTTCTTCGCAGGCGTTTACGGCGTGCCTCCCGAGGAGCGTCGCGAAAAGAAGGAGTGGGTGCTCGAGTTCTCAGGGCTGCAAGGCAAAGGGTCGCAAATTACCGGCAGCCTTCCTGGTGGCTGGAAGCAGCGCGTCGCGTTTGGCTCAGCCATCATGCACGAGCCTCGCGTGCTCTTTCTCGATGAGCCGACATCCGGCGTCGACCCGATCGCGCGGCGCGACTTCTGGCGTATGATCAACTGGCTTGCGGATTGCGGCACAGCGATCCTCGTCACCACTCACTACCTTGAAGAAGCCGAACAGTGTAATCGGCTCGGATTGATGGTGGCAGGCGAAGTTGCGGCCGAGGGCACGCCTCGTGGCATCAAGCAGGCGCAGGGCGGCCATCTCATCGAACTCATCACCTCTCAGCCCCAGAAGGCACTGAATATTTTGAAAGCCGAGATGGATCGTTGGCGTGTCTCGCTATTCGGCGATCGGCTGCACGTCATCGTGGATGAGGACGTCGACATGGCCATTCGCCGTCTTCGCGATCGTCTCAGGCGCGAGGGCATCGAGGTTAGGGATGCCCGCGAGGAAACCTATTCGCTCGAAGATGTCTTCATTGTCGTGGTGGAGAAAGCTCGCGAGCAGGGAAAGGTCGCGTTGGAGGATTGAGATGTTCAGTCGAATCCGCGCACAAATTCGAAAAGAGGTGGTGCAGATCCTCCGTGATCCGCTTGCTCTCACCTTGGCTGTCGGCCTTCCGATGGTGCTGCTCCTGCTCATGGGCACGGCGCTCTCGTTGACACCTACCGACCTTCCCATCGCCACCGTCGATTATGACAACAGCTCGTTGTCGCGCCAGTATCTGGATGCCTTTCGAAACTCGCTGACACTGGAGATCATCCCGCTGCCGCATGGCTGGACGCCCGAGCAAGCGTTGGTAGCTAGCAGGATTCGTGGCGTGCTCATTATCCCGAAGAACTTTGCACGCAACATCGATCGAGGCATCCCGGTGGAAGTTCAAGCGCAGGTGGACGCCTCGGATTCCAACACAGCGAATCAGCTGCGCGGCTACATCGGGATGATCACGCAAGCATTTGTACGATCGCTGCCCGGGCAGGGTGGATCCGCAACACCGATCCAACTGCATACCCGGCTCTGGTACAACCCGGGCCGCGAATCGAAGCAGTTTTACGGACCCGGAATGCTGGTCTTCATTCTCTCGATGTTTCCGCCTTTGCTAACCGCACTTGCTATGGCGCGTGAAAGCGAACAGAAGACCATCCTTCAGGTCTACGTATCGAGCATCTCGGCATTCGAGTTCCTCACGGGCAAAGCGCTCGCTTACATGTTGGTCGCCTTTGCCGAGTGGCTTCTGGCATTGATCCTCGCCATGCTTGCCTTTCATCTGCGATTCGCTGGAGATCCTACGCCGTTCCTTGTGGCGAGCCTTCTGTATCTGTTCTGCTCAGCGTCATTCGGACTGCTCGTTGGAGCCGCGGTACCGAGCCAGGCGGTAGCTGTCCAAATCGTTTCCGTCGGAGGCTTTCTGCTGGCCTTCCTGTTGTCGGGACTCTTGTTCCCGGTGAGCAACATTCCGAGCGGGCTGCGTTGGGTGTCGGCCATTGTGCAAGCTCGATACTTCATCGAAGTGGCTCGAGACGCGTTCCTGCTTGGGGGCGGTTGGCCCGCCACTGTTCGGCAAGT
>DASQVJ010000264.1:0-4583 GCA_035640835.1 Bryobacteraceae bacterium | reverse complement strand
GATGTGGAGAGGTCGAAGTGGCCGACCCATAGGCAATCGACACCTTCGACGGCCGCGATCGCTTCGGCGTTGGCGACCCCGAGTTCGGACTCGATTTGGCAGATTACGACGGAGCTTTCGTTGCATTCACGGAAGAACGTTGCAGGGTCGGGCATCACGTAGTCGTTGTGAGCCACCCCAAGGCAGACGCCTCGACGACCGGTGGGCGCGTACTTAACGGCGGCAACAATGTCGCGTGCTTCCTCAGGGGTCTGCACGTTGCCGATCATGACTCCAAGTGCGCCGGCATCCATGATGCGTGCCAGGAAGTGGTATTGGGCTTGGGGCACGCGGACGAACGGGGCATACGAGGCCGCTTTCGACCACGCGATCAGGTCGAACATGCGGTCGACGCCAATGCCGCTGTGCTCCATGTCATAGACCACGAAATCCACGCCAGCGGTCTCGACGATTTTGGCGATGCCTCGCGTGGCGAACTCCAACACCATGTGGCCAACGGGCATGCGACCTTCGCTCAAAGCTTGACGAAATCGGTTCTGTTTCATGAAGATCTCCTTGCGTACTGTGCGAGCTTGGCCTGGAATGCGGGGTGCGTGAGGACTTCCTTGTTCACCACCGAACCGGGTGCTTCGCCTCGAAAGATCGAGAGGATGTTGGAGCAGGCCTCGATGCCGTTGTCGCGCGCGATCTCTTCGGTCCACGCGAGCCCGTGCGGGGTAAGGATCACGTTATCGAGATCGCGGAGTGGGCTGTCCGGTGGCAGAGGCTCGGTGGCAAAGACGTCGAGTCCGGCTCCCGCAATGCGGCTTTCCTGCAATGCGGCGATGAGGGCGGGTTCATCGACGATGGGTCCGCGCGCGGTGTTGATGAGATAAGCCGTGGGCTTCATCAGCCGTAGTTGAGCATCGCCGACGAGTCCGCGCGTGGAAGCACTGAGGAATGTGTTGATGGCGAGGTAGTCGCTTTCCCGGAAGAGCTCCTCCATGGAGACGAGTTCGACGTTCAGGTGAGCGACCTGCTCGGGTTTGACGTACGGATCGCAAGCGATGAGACGGCCGAAGCCTAACGACTGCGCCATCGAGAACATCTCCTGCGCGATGTTGCCGCACCCAAGCGAGCCGAGCATTCGACCTTTGAAGTTCCGGCCAAGTCGCGGTAAATCGCCGCGCCATTTGCCTGCTCGGACCAGCTTGTCCTGCATCGTCAGATTGGTGGTGAGCGCCAACAGCAGCGTGTAGATAGCCTCGGCGACGGGGCGTCGCACGGCGTTCGGCGTGATGGCAAGCGCGATACCGGCTTCCGTTATCGCAGCGATGTCGATCATGTCGTAGCCAACGCCCCAGCGAGCGATCACCGTGAGTCGATCGACGCCTTGCACACTCTCAGGACGGATCTTGAGGCCTAAAGCGAGGATCGCATCGTAACGGTTGAGTGCTTCGGGCGTTGCAATGTTGCCGGGTTGCGGCGGCATGGGCTCGAACTCGAGTCCTGCGATGTTGCCCAGTCTCGTTTCAAGGATGTGCTCGAACTTGCCTTTCGCATCGACGTAGAAATCGGAAGTCACGCCGATTCGGAAAGACGGGGCCTCGGCTGGGTTCATGTTTTCGCGATTATATACTTCGGGGCGGCATGGCACTGAACTTTGGCGCAATTGCAGATGATTTCACAGGCGGGTCGGATCTCGCCGGAATGTTAACCGAGAACGGTGTCCGAACACTGCAGTGCTTTGGTGTGCCGGACAAGCTATGGCCGGAACAGTTCGAGGCGGCGGTGATTTGTCTGAAATCGCGATCGGCACCGAAGGAAGATGCGTGCCGGTGGTCGTTGGACGCGCTCTCGTGGCTTCAAAATGCGGGTACAAGGCAGGTGCAGTTCAAGTACTGCTCGACTTTCGATTCAACAGACCAAGGCAACATCGGTCCGGTCATCGAGGTGCTGCTTGAGGCGATGCAGGTGCCCTTTACCATTGCGATGCCGGCACTGCCTGTCAATCGCCGGACGCAGTACTTGGGGTATCTGTTTGTGGACGGTGTACTGCTTGCTGAGTCGCACATGAAGGATCATCCGCTGAATCCGATGACGGAGTCGAATCTCTCGCGGCATCTGCGGCGACAGACAGTGTTACGCACAGGCTTGATGGAACTGACCGAGGTTCGGCGTGGGGCTGAGGTCGTGCACGATTCCTTCGAGAAATTGATCAACTCGGGCGTGCGTGTTGGATTTGTGGATGCTACCGAGCAGTCGGACATCGATGTGGCTTGTGAGGCGGCTGTCGAGATGAAGCTGGTGACCGGCGCGAGTGGATTCGGTATGGGCTTGCCAAAAGCATGGCGGAAGCTTGGCTGGACTCCCTCACGCCCATCCAGCGGTGTCGTAATGGGTGACGATCTGCCCGTGTTGATCCTGTCGGGCAGTTCTTCGACCGCAACCCTTCATCAGCTGGAGGTGTTGAGGGCTGAGGGTTATCGAACCATCACGCTCGACTATCGTGAGTTGGACAGAGTGGAAAGAGATTGTCGCGAGGTGCTGGAGCAGGGAAAGCCGGTGTGCGTTTTCTCGTCCGCACCTGCGGAGTCGAGGTTCGCGGCGGAGGTGGCGGGAGAGATTGAAGCTGCGTTTGCAGAGTTAGCAAGGAGGCTGGCGCCAGTCGTTCTGCGCATAGTGGTTGCGGGTGGAGAAACGTCGGGAGCGGTGGTAGCAGCGCTTCAGGTGAGAGCTGCTGAAGTGATTGCGGTGATCGATCCGGGAGTGCCGGCCTTGCGTTCCGTCGATGCAAGAAGGTTAGAGCTGGTGCTGAAGTCCGGTAACTTTGGATCGAAGGACTTCTTCTTGAAAGCGATTCGATTCCGCGAGGCCAGGTGAGCACCCCGCTCCACGAGTTGTGCGACATCGCGGCGACTTTCTACCAAAAGGGGCTGGCGTTTGGATCCACAGGCAATCTGAGCGTACGCGTCGGTGAAGAGATCTGGGTGACTCCGACTGGCCAGGCGCTTCGCGATTTGACTCCGGACGACCTGGCTTGCATCGATGAGCAAGGCGTTGCCCGCAACGATCGGAAGGCGTCCAAAGAGTTTCCGTTTCATCTGGCGGCCTATCGTGCGGCTGGTGATCGAGCGCACGCGATTGTGCATCTGCACGCGCATTACACGGTGGCTTTGTCCTGTCTGCAGGATCTACCCGATACAGATCCCCTTCCGCCAATCACTCCGTATTACCTGATGCGCGTGGCGCCTCTGCGCGTGCTTCCCTACTTCCGGCCGGGCTCGCAAGAGTTGGCTGATGCAGTGGGCGAGGCTGCGGCAGACCACGATTGTCTGTTGCTGCGAAATCATGGCGCGATCTGTCTCGGAGACACGTTGTCCGAAGCGGCGGATCGAATGGAGGAGTTGGAAGAAACGGCTCGGCTTTTCTTTACCCTCGAAGGGCGTCAACTGCGCACGTTGACGGAGTCGGAGCAGGAGGAAATCTGGGCTACCTTTCGCGCGAAGGCATGAGCTCGCTGAGGCAAACCGGTCGCTGCTCGGCGGCGCTGCGGTAAGCGGCTTCGATTGCGAGGAAGCTTCCGAGGTACTCAGAGATGCCGGTCTCGAAAGGTTCGCCCGATAACAGACAATCGACGAAATGTTTCTGGGTGGCGAAAACGCTCTCGCCTTTATAGCCTGTAAGCGCGCCGGGGCTCCAGGCGTGTTGACGACCTAAGTACAGGTCGCCGCCTGCGGTGATTCGGATCCAGTTCTCGTCGCCCTCGAGCCATGCTTCGCCCATTGCCGGGCCGGGCTCGGCGGGATCGAGATAGCGGTGTCCGTCGATGATGCCGTCGACGTCGGACGCGTGATCGGCGAGCAGGATTGCCCGGTCTTCTCCTGCGATCAGAGGGTTCTTGCGGCGCGTTCTGGCGTAGATCGACTTCAAATCACCGAACAGGAAACGCGATGTGTCGAGGTGATGGATCAGGGTCTCGTAAAGCAGCAGGCGAGGCATCTGGCGGAAGTAAGGCTGATTGGGATACGGCTCGGGTCCGAGGCCGTCGCGCTGGCGGGTGCGGAAGTGATAGTTGACGGGCTGGCCGATGTCGCCGGCTTGGATGCGTCGTTTGGCTTCGCGGAACCACGGCTGCCATCGCCAGTTCTCGTGCACCATGACGCGTGCGAGGCTGTTGCGTGTGATGCGATCGAACTCGAGTGCTTCTTCGATGTCGCGTGCCAGAGGCTTTTGACAGATTGCAGCGACATTGTGTTGGACGGCGAGTTGCACGAGTTCGAGATGCGTGTCGGGGCGTGTCGCAATGTCAACGAAGTCGAGACGTTCGCTTTCGAAGAGCTCGCGCGCGGTTGAGTACGCACGTGGTGCGAAGCGGTGAGCCTTGTCGAGCATCGGGTCGACGGCAGCCACGATGTCCACGTCAGGTATTCGTCTCCAGGCTTCGAGATGGAACTGTGCGAAGAAACCACAACCGATGATCGCGCCGCGCAGGGGTGTCGACATGAACGACCAGCATAACCGCTCCGATAGAATCGCTGTGATTGAAACCAACTAAAAGCGAATACAAGATTGCTGTTCTGCCTGGCGATGGCATCGGACCT
>DASQVJ010000263.1:0-5479 GCA_035640835.1 Bryobacteraceae bacterium | reverse complement strand
GCCGCCGCTCTCACCGCTGTAGTTCGCCATCAGCACAGCCATCTTGTGCTCCAGCGCGTAATTCTTCAGGAGGGCTGTCTTCCTCGCGTATGCGTCGTCTGTGATCATGACGCCGGCCGCGTAGACATCGGCTCCGGCGGCAGCGGCCTTCGCAGCGTGCTCCGGAAAGGAAGCATCCGCGCAGATCGCCAGCCCGATGGTCGCATCTTCCACGCGCAACGTAGGACCACCCGGACCCGATGTGAAAACATGCTGCTCGCTCTGGTGAACGTGGACCTTCGTGTACGTCAGCACCGAACCGTCCGGACGCAAGGCAAACGCGGTAATGTGCAGCTGACCCTCTTCGGTTCTTAGCGGACCACCAACAACGATCGTGATCCTCGCATCGGCCGCGAGCCTGCGCAGCGGATTCAACTCGACACTGTCAGGACGAACAGTATGGTCGTGTGCAAGCGCCAACTCATATCCGGTTAACGACAATTCTGGGAACACGATCAGCTGTACGCCGCGCTCTGCTGCCACTCGTGCAAGACGCAGGTGATTCTCGACGTTCTGAGAAACCTCGCCTGGAACCGATTTCGATTGGGCTGCCGCCAGGATCAGGCTCATAATCACCAATTGTCCACGCTTCAGTCGAGCGCGTACCAATCCGAGTGCGCTGACCACTGGCCGCATTGGAGACATTGAGTCTCCGTCCATTGCCGCAGGCAACCCGGGCACACACCTCCGGTATCGAACGTGTTCCACGAGTGACCGCACTCGCAACTCCAAAGGTCGCCCGGTCGCGGCTGCCACCTACATTTTGGACAGCGTATGTTCGGTCCGCCTGTGTTGCTCGTCGTTTCCTCATCCGGCAAAACAGTCGGAATCGTCGAAAAACCCAAGACTCGAAGACAAGGCACAACTAAAAGGTAAGCAAAGTTTAGGGGAGACGTTTGATCTCCCCCGTTTGTTTTTGTCAGCCTGCCACGCGTTCGAAAGTTAGACCCGTGTTGTTCTGGATACGTCGTGGTTCCAGTCGTCTACGTCTCGTTCAGCCTGTTCCCTCGTATATCCGTAGCGCTCCTGGATACGGCCAATGAGCTGATCGCGTTTGCCTTCGATTGTTTCCCAATCGCTGTCGGTGAGCTTGCCCCATTTCTCGCGGGCTCTGCCCATCAACTGCTTCCAGTTTCCAGCAATTTGATCCCAATTCATGGGTTTCACTCCTTCTACTATCTGAGACGCGATCCCGTGAGAACTTGTGTCCCTCGCCAAGTCGCGGCAACAAAGTTACGCTTGAACCGTGACGGTCGTCGACGCAGGCAAGCAGGCCCACGAAGGTGAACAATAGTATTCATGCTGCGCCTTTCCATCTCTATAGCGCTTGTTTTTGTACTACTTGGCACTTCTTCCATGGGAGAAGCACAAGATCAGACAACCACGCTTACCGGGACCCTGACCCGCATCATGGCAATCGGTGGTGAATCATCAGGCTGGGCCATGCAACTCAATCCAGGCTTTCAGGTCGGAGACAAGAAAGTAGACTCGATCGAAGTCGATTCCAGCAATCGAAACCTGCTGGAGAATCTGGCGAACAAGCGCGTGAACGCCACCGGAAGCTTCGGCCTCAGGCGCGGAGTGGAGACAGGTATGCGACTCGTGTTCAACATCTCTTCCGGCCGTGAGGCGTCCAAAAGCTCGAACCGGGCATCCTCGGACGCGATTCTGGTTGGCACCGAATGGCTGCTGGAGGACCTCGCCGGTCGAGGAGTCGTGGGTCAGGTCCCGGCAACGTTGTCCTTCAAAGACGCCGGCCAAATCTCGGGAAGGGGATCCTGCAATGGCTTCTCCGGCACGGCACAGATTCAAGGAAACACCATCAAGCTCGGGCCGCTGATCGCCACCAAGCGCGCATGTGCCGACCCCGCCATGATGAATCAGGAGAACCAATACCTCAGAGCCTTACAATCCGCCGAGCACTTCGAATTGCAAGGCGACACGTTACTTGTGTACAGCGCCGGTGAGGCAAAACCCCTCAGGTTCAGACGGAAACCATAACGGGCCTGGCAGCGATTTTTTCGGAACAGATCGAGGTGTTCTGCGTATCCATATATGGAAGTCCCATATGACGCCAGAGCAAACGGGTTCGCCAGACAACGAATGGAAAAAAGGCAGCGCCGAACTCCTCGTGCTGTCGCTCATTGAGCCAGTGCCCCGTCACGGCTACGAGATCTGCAAGTTGATCGAGACCCGATCCGGCGGGGCTCTGCGCTTTCATGTGACCTCGATGTATCCGCTGCTTTACCGTCTCGAGGAGCGAGGATGGGTAACCGGTCGCTGGGTGGAAAAGCCGGAGCAGAGACGCCGGCGTTACTACAGCCTCACGCCCAAAGGCCGAAAAGTCCTGCAGGAACAACAGAAGAACTGGAAGCAGTTCATCACCGCCATCAGTCAGGTCACGGGTATCGAATATGCCTGATTTCAGAAAGCTCATCCAGGAGCGACTCGCGTCGCGGAATTTGCAACCCGCCCAGGAGGAGAGTCTCATTGAGGAGCTGACACAGCATCTCGATGACCTATACTCGGACCTCGTTGCTGAGGGTATGAGTCCTGAGGAGGCATTCAGGCGCGCCGCAGCTGAATTGCACGACTTGCCCTCCACAAGCACCCAGGCTTTACGGCAGTCCCCTGCGGTGCCTGACACCGCAGTGCCCGGCCACTCCGAGCGAGGATCCTGGCTGGAGCAGGTCTTCGCCGACGTTCGCTACGCCATCCGAGGAATGGCAAATCATCCGATATTCGTTTTGTTCGCGGTATTGACGCTCGCCCTCGGCGTCGGCGCAAACGCAGCAGTCTTCACCGTTTTGAATACGCTGATACTGAATCCGCTGCCGGTACAGTCGCCCTCGGAGTTGATGTCCATCGAGACTCGACAAAGTGCCAAGATATCCGAATCGCGTTCGGCGCAGCCTCTATCGCTACCGAACCTCGAGGACGTTGCGGCTCAGAACACCGTGTTCAGGTCACTGGCTGGCTATACCTCGCCGCAAACAATGACCTGGGATCAAGGCGACTTGCCGCAGCGTCTCTTCGCCGAATTCGTGACTGGCGATTACTTCCCGACGCTCGGCTTGCGTCCCGCTCGCGGCAGGTTTTTCGCACGCGAGGAAGATGGTAGGCCTGCCAAACGCGCCATCGCGATTCTGAACTATGCCACCTGGCAGAACAAATTCGGAGCCGACGAGAGCATTCTGAACAAGGAAATTCGCATCAATGGCGTTTCCGTTACCGTGATCGGGATAGCGCCCCCATCATTCATCGGTGTGAATGCCGTGTTCGGACCCGATCTCTGGCTGCCCGCGGGCATCGTCGAGCAGATGCTTCCAGTTGAGATGAGGGCCGCGCTCAGCGATCGTTCGAAAGCCGTTTTCAAGGGAATCGCACGACTGTCTTCGGGCACTACCAGGACAAATGCGGAAGCCAACCTGGCAGCCATCAACGCCAACCTGCAACGTGAATTCCCGATCGTCAACGAGGCGAAGGAGGTCTCCATCAGACCGATCCTTACAGCCCTGCTGGGCGACGCACCTGTTGCACTTGCCGGTACGTTGTTGCTGGCCGTGGCTGGCATCGTCCTGCTGATTGCGTGCTCAAACGTCGCCAATCTCCTGATGGCGCGAGCAGCGGCTCGACAGGGTGAGATCGCGATCCGAATTGCTCTCGGTGCCAGTCGAGGCCGTTTGCTGAGGCAATTGCTGACGGAGAACGTCTTGCTGGCGCTACTCGGCGGCCTTGTCGGAGCGGGCGCCGGGTATGTCGGTGCACAGCTGCTGTGGTCCTTCCGTGAGGCTCAGTGGTCGGCCAACCTGGTCAGTCCGAGATTCGACACGTCCGTTCTGTTGTATACATTCTTGCTCTCGTTATTGACGGGATTTGTCTTCGGAACTTTGCCGGCGTTCAGAGCCTATCAAGCGGGACTATCGGCTGCGCTGAAGGACAGTACGCGGACAATCGGGAAGGCGCGACGGAGCGTACTGCTTTCCAACGTGCTGCTGGGAGGACAGGTTGCCTTCTCGGCTTTGGTGCTTGTAGCTTCATCGCTATTCTTGCGCAGTATCCAAAAGATCTCTCACGTAGATCCTGGGTTCGAGCCGCGAAGTCTCGGCATCATCATGGTGAACCCGTCACAAACCGGATACACCGAAACGCAGGTACGAACTCTTTATCGGGAGGTCAAGCGTCGAGTCGCGTTAATGTCTGGCATCGAGGCAGCGTCTTGGGCGTCCACCCTGCCGCTTTGGAATGAGCCAGTCCGTGGATTCCAGATCGAAGGCCGGGAGCAACGCTCCAGATCGGACACGGTCGCGAGTGTCCTGCACACGGTTGACACCGAATATTTCCAGGCCACAGGCATCCATCTGGTCGAAGGCCGAGACTTCCTGACCGCTGACCGGGACGACTCTGCGCCCGTGGCAATCGTGAACCAGAAGCTCGCGGCGGATTACTGGCCGGGCCGAAACGCAGTCGGCAAACGATTGATGGTTCCCGGTGAGAAACAGTGGCGTGAAATCGTGGGTGTCGTCTCAAACGCGAATTACAAGTCACTGGGCGAAGCTCCGCAGTCGTCGGTTTACATCCCACTCGAGCAACATTTCCAGACCAGTATGGTTTTGTACTTCCGCACCCGCGGCGCACCTGGTGAGATGTTGGGCTCGGTCCAGAGAGAGATCCGTAATCTAGGGCCCCGCGTATTGTCGGACGATGCGCGAACAGGAACCAGAATCGTCGAGCAGGCAATGATGGTATCGAAGATCGCTGTGACGCTGCTCAGCGTGTTCGGAGCTCTTGCACTTGCGCTCGCAAGCGTCGGGCTATATGGGAATCTCGCCTACGCCGTTCAGACGCGGAGGCGGGAGATCGGCGTGAGAATGGCGCTCGGTGCGGACCGGTCAAGTGTGATAGGCCTCGTCTTGAAGCAAGGCATGCTTCCAGTCGTAACCGGATTGGTGATCGGCCTCGGCCTTTCGCTCATGGCCGGGAAGTTGCTCATGACTCTGCTCTATGGAGTAAGTCCCAACGACGCTGTGAGCCTCGTCATCTCGACGCTCATCCTGTTGATCGTTGGAGCTGCAGCTTGTTCGCTTCCGGCTTGGTCTGCCAGCCGGGTCGATCCACTCACCACCCTTCGCGAGGTCTGAGCCGTCAGCGAGATTCTGTTCGAAAAGGAGCATCTTCCTATGGAGAACTCGAGATTGCAAGCCTGGGAGTTCACGTCGATTCTGTCCACCGCAATGGCCATGAGCGCTGCTGTGGCGCACCTCATGGAACTTCCGGGCAAGATGCAGTATGAGCCGCCTCTCTATGTGAGACTGCATCGAACCCTGTATCCCACTTTCGGCAAAACGGCTGGCTACGCAGAGGCCGTTGCGGTCGTCTCGACCGGAGCGCTTGCCTGGTGGATGCAGAAGCGGCGAATGCCCAACGCGCCATTGATCAC
>DASQVJ010000262.1:0-4518 GCA_035640835.1 Bryobacteraceae bacterium | reverse complement strand
GAGCTTGAGCCTGATCTCCAGGGCGGCTGATCCGGTGCAGGCTAGCCGACTTGTCAGTCCGTATCTGGCTTACGCTTCTCAGACGGGCCGACTACACGTGCAACTGGATTGCTGGAATCCGGGTGATTATGAGGAAGTATCCGGGAACAATGGTGTTGTATATGCAGGCCCAGGTAATTAGCGGACTCCGAGGCGACGGAGGATGAAGTGCGCACGCTCCTCTACGGACACACAGGGGAGATCGACCAGAGTATAACCGAGTTGCTTATAGATCGCTCGAACGTCGTTGCCGAACTTGCGTGCTACGGAAAACGGCAGCGTGCGCTCGCCATCGGTGCAATATATCTGCTCCCAAGCTGGCGCGATGAATACCTGAGGGTTGTAACGATAGAGACGGGCGGCATTCTCACCTGGCGGGAAGTCAAAGCCGAAAAGTGCAGCATACCCGAGAATATCTGGTATTCCCCGGTCGAAGAGAATCGGTCCCTGTAACGCGTCACTTTGCTGGTATGCATCCAACATCCGGGAGAACATCAACTCCACGAAGAGTCGCGAATCTCTTTCCGGGAGTCCGTTTCCCTGAATGCTTCGCTGTTGGGCCAGTATCGGTCGAGCCGGTTCAACGATTCGCTGAATACCACGCAATTGCAGGTGCTCCAGCAGTGTAGACTTCCCGCTGCCGAAGGCACCCGTCAGGAGGAAAAAACGATCCTTGAACATCACAAAGGATCCTTTCGGGAATGGCGTCTCACGCTATTCCGATAATGGCATCGCTCCGCTTTGCCGATCACGTCGGCTTACGGCACATAGTCGGCACCTGACCGTGTAACGCGCCATCGTTTGCTTCGGCAGCTTGCGATCCCCAATTGGCGCAACGCCGACTTCCCGAGTACTGGCGTCGCCGGCTTGAAGTCCTTGATACTGTGAGCATGACGCTCACCCTCCCGATCTTCGACGAGACGCCCTCCGGAAAGCAAAGCAGCGCGGGAGATTTCTGCTTCGACACGGAAACTCTGACCCTGCGCGAGCTCATCCGGCGCCGCGTGCAACAGGAAGTCGAGAGGTTCAACCGGTCGGACGTACAGGTGTTTCAAGGTCTGATTCAACCCGGCGAAACAGAGTGCATCCTCAACGGCGTGAGAGAACGCCCGGTTCTGGATTGGGAGAAGCAGTACGCCAAGGCCATCGCAGCCTTCGGGGGCAACGGCTTCCTGGTGCTCTTGGACGATCGGCAGATTACCGATCTGGACCAAAATCTGCGCCTCACCGCCCAAACCAAGGTTGCATTCTCGAAGCTGATTCCCCTGGTCGGAGGATAACCAGGATGCCAACGGAATTAGTGAACGGAGTTCTGACGGAGATCCGACGCCAATTGTCCGGAAAGACCCGCGTTTGGCCGAACGAACGGGACGAAGTTGCGCGCGCCGCTCTGGAGCGATTGAAGGAGGCCCCACCCGAAACGGCTATCGAGTTTGTGTTGGCGGGTCTGCGCCTCATGCGGCAAGGCGAGCGCGACGGGGCGACACATGCAATGAACTCCGTCGTGGGAGGCCTGCTGCGCCGCAAGCTTCCGTTCACTGAAGACCAGGTAGTGGACATGATCGAGCTGGTCTCGGTTGAACACCAGGAATTTCCGTTCCCTGGTGTGCTGAAGGCCACGGAGTCTCTGCCCTTGACGGACCGGCTCGCCGAGGCGCTGCGACGACTGCGCCCCTGCATTACGGAGTATCTGGGTGGCTCGCAAGCGCGCGACCTCCACTCTCGCATCGACAACCTCTTGACCGGTGAGGCGCCACCCACCTCCCTCGCGGTTCAGGGCGCATGGTCGCGGGTTGTATCCCAGGAACTCTCGGAGTCTGCCCAAAGGGGCGTATGGGAGCGGATCTTTCATCACGCAGCCGAACTCAAATCGAGCGAGCCGCCTAAGAAGTGGCGGGCTTCGGCGCAGCATTTGGTGGACGAACTCGGCCGAGAGGCCTTTCTCGAATCGGCCGTGCGATGGCTGATGCTGGGGCCGAGTCCGAATCGTGCGGGCGTCCAGATAAGTTCCTCGGAGGCCGAGTTCCAAAGCGGGTTTCTCTGGTTCCTTGCGGACCAAACCGATGAACGGCTGCCAGCACTGCTCGCCGGTTTCGCGGAATCTGCACTCAAAAAGATCCCCATGCTGGGCGCTGTCTCCCAGAAAGTGGGGAACGCGTGCGTGAACGTGCTGGCGGAATTGCCGGGGCTGCCGCCGGTCTCGCACTTGAGCGGCCTGAGCCAACGCGTGAAGTACGACACAGCGCAACGCCTGATTGACAAGGCGCTCACGCGGGCTGCCAGCCGCGCTGGCGTCAGCCGCGAACAGCTTGAAGACATGAGCGTACCGGATTGCGGCCTCGGTTTGGACGGCACGTTCACGGAACGCCTCGGCGACTACTACGTTCGCGTTTCGATCGAAGGAACCACCTCCGCCGGAGTGGCATGGAGCGACGCGCCGGGCCGGGTTCTCAAAGGCGTACCGGCTTCCGTAAAGGAACACTATGGGGCCGAATGGAAGGAGTTGCAGAAATCCGTCAAGGAAATGGAGAAGATGCTGGTGGCGCATCGGGCACGCATTGAGCGACTCCTCCTGACGCAACGCACGGTATCCATAAATACGCTCACCACGTGTTACTTGGAGCAACCGTTATTGGCCGACATGGCCAGGCGCCTGATATGGCAAGTCAACTCTGGGCTTAGCATCTGGCACGAGGGACGGATGATTGACGATGCGGAGCGGCCTATCGACCTGAATGCTCAGAAGACTGCGCGCTTATGGCACCCGGCATCGTCGAACATCGAGACGATCCTGCATTGGCGCTGCTGGCTCGAGGACCACGGCATCCGCCAACCCTTCAAGCAGGCACATCGGGAGGTTTATCTGATCACGGACGCCGAGCGACAGACCGGAACGTACTCCAACCGTTTCGCCGCGCATGTGCTGCGGCAGCACATGTTCGCGGCCCTATGCGAGGAGCGCGGTTGGACATTCCGCGTGATGGGCCAGTGGGACTCGCATAATACGCCCACGTTAGAGCTGCCGCAATTCGGCCTCAAGGCCCAATATGAGGTCGATTTTCCCAGGGATGAAAGCGAGGTAAGCGGGCATTCTGTATATCTGTTGATTCGGACGGGCCCGGTACGCTTCGTCAGCGCCGTCGCGCCACAGCCGCTCGAATCTGTGCCGCCCATCGTTTTCAGCGAGGTGATGCGCGATGTCGATCTCTTCACAAGTGTGTCCAGCATAGCCAGCAACCCAGCCTGGGGGCAACAAGACCCCATGCCGATGCGCGAGTACTGGACCGCGTTTTCCTTTGGCGAGCTGTCGGAGATGGCGCAGAATCGCAGGACTGTCCTTGAGCGCCTGCTCCCGCAACTTTCGCTTCGGGATCGTTGCCGGATCGACGGTCGGTTTTTAGTGGTGCGCGGCGATCGGACAACATACCGCATACACCTTGGGAGCGGGAACGTTCTGATGGAACCGGGCAGCCGTTACCTTTGCATCGTGCAAGGAGCCGCAACTAAGGGGTTGCCCCACAGCCTTGCGCTACCCTTTGAAGGAGACCACACGCTCGCGCTCATCCTCAGCAAAGCCTTTCTGCTGGCGGATGACTGCAATATTAAAGACCAGTCCATCTTGCGCCAGTTTCCACCAGATACCGGAAGGCAACTGCGGTGAATGACTGCTGGTGGACACGGAACTTTCGGGAGCAGCCGTTTGGTCAAATTGACGAGGAACGCGCGACCGGTTCTGTTCGCGGACGCGCTATCTCAATCAACGGAACCCCGACTACACGTCAAAATGGCTTTGCTTTACTCTAGGCTTGGGGGTCACACACGACCGATCTAGAAATTCAATTCTGGATTGTTGGCTTCCCCTCTGCTCCTATCGAATGAGCGCTGCATGTACATCACTGTGCACGGGGTGTACGCTCCGTTCGCTACCGCAACTCGTAAGTTGATGAAGACGCTTGATCCTGTCTGCGGCAACAAGAGTGCACACTCGTTTTGCGGAGGAGCTTATGCAAAACGACAAATTGGTCGCATTTGTTGCGGCGAGTAAGTCGAAGGGTGTATCGGATGAATCGCTTGCCACCTTGCTTGTGTGGCGCGGCTGGCCGCGTGATGATGTGTTTGGCGCGATTGGCGCGTACTGGGAATGCGTCACTGGCTTGTCCGTTCCGGAGCGGGCTGGGCGCGGGGAATCAGCCCGGGATGGATTCCTGTATCTTCTGGCGTTCTTGACGCTCGCGGTCTCGAGCAGCTCGCTGGGATCAATGTTGTTTTGCGTTCATCGATCATTAGTTCCCGGGTCCGGTTGCGATGGCGTGGCGTGATCTTCGGCTTTCCGTGACCTGGCAGATGGCGAGTGTTGCCGTCGCATTTCCGATCTTCGCGATCATCATGCGGATCATCCTGGATGAAGCCGCGCAGAATCCGGAGCGGCTGGAGTCCAGCGTACGCCGATGGTTGACATACATCGCTCTGCTGCTCACG
>DASQVJ010000261.1:0-9556 GCA_035640835.1 Bryobacteraceae bacterium | reverse complement strand
CCTGGAACCACCGTCACAGTTCGGGATCCGTGTGAATGATGACGTGGCGGTTCGTCTCGAGTTCGTTGCCCGCCGGCAAACAGGAGGCAGGGCAAGCCGATGACGAAGCTCCTAACCGGTCTACTCATCCTTGCCGCCGCGAGTAGCACGTGGGCGCTGCCAACGATGGTCCGCCTCGGCTACCCGAACTGTGTCTCGTGCCACGTATCTCCGCAGGGCGGGGGTCTGCTGAACGAGTACGGGCGCGGGATTGATGAAGCGCAGAGCTTACGGGCGGGCGAGTACGTCGGCAAAGTGCCGGAATCCCTCTCCCTATTGACTCTCAATGGCAGACTTGATCAGGATGTTCGCGTCCTGATCACGGAAGGCGTCAGCAGATTGCCGGGAGCGCAGTTCGCGATCGCATTCCGGTCACGGTTCTACTACCGCACGAGCACGAACTTAGCAAAGCCGCTTCGATTGACCGTTACCGCAGCCGGTGAGAACGAGCCGTCACCACGTCGATCCTTTGCTTACGATCCCGCCATCGTGCCGGGGCAGGCGTTCGTTCCACTGGCCCTGCTGCAGTACCGCCCAAAAGAGGGCATTGAACTGGCGGTTGGTCGTGACCAATTGCCGATGGGCGTTTATACAGGTGACCTTGCGACTCTGGTCAGGGCAAGAAACAGGTTTGGCTACTACGACACTCCGCTCCAGGCAAAGCTGTTCCTCTGGGGTAAACGGTGGCAGGCGGTGCCTTACGTCTTTGCTCCGAGTGGTCGCGGAGGCGATCAGGTGCGAGAGAAGGGAGGCGGCGTTCTCGGCGAATATGATCTGTTCGGCAAGGGCCGGACGATTGTTGGCGTGAATCTGCTTCGCGGGACGGACAGGCTGGAAAACAGGTTAATGGCGAGTGTGCACACCCGCCTCGGGTTCGGTCAATGGGGCATCCTGGCTGAACACGCCTTCACGCGCCGAGAGCTGCTGAGCACGAATGCGCAAGCGACGTTCGGACAGCGTACGTCCTATGTTCAGGCGTTTCGCGCTTTTCGGGAATGGTTGGTCGGATCACTCATCTTCGAACGTGTCTCGGTCCCTGTGCCGTTTGAAGAACGAGTCTTGCTTGCTCGCACGGAGTTGTCGGCCCGCTTGTCGCCAAACTTTACGACGGCCGTCAGGATGGGAATGCAGTACGACCAGAGGACCGGCCGAGCCGGCCCAACTGCTACCTTTATTCTCGCGTGGAAAACGGTTGCACTAAGGCCCTGGTAACACCTGGAGCTGAGTGTCTAGGTCGCGGCCACGACGCCGCGACGCGCATTCGCCAGTGCGGTCAAGTCATCGCAAATTGCCACGCACTTCACCAACGTCATGCTATGAAGTGAGGCCGTTGCCAACTTCATTGCTGTATCATTGAACCGCGATCCTGCGCGTTATGCGAAAGCCAACACGCGAGATACTCACGGTCATGACACTGTGGTTGCTGGGCGCGCTGATGCTTCTTGCTGCCCAAGCCGAAGATGCAGCGTCGGCTCATGCAACCAAGGCATCAGAAGCGATGAAGTCGGGTGATTATCAGGCTGCGGAGGCACACTTCCGTGAAGTCGTGAAGCTTCGTCCTGACATGCCTGAAGCTCTGGTGAACCTGGGACTCAGCTGCTATCTGCAGAAAAAATATGGAGAAGCTGCCGGACACTTCGAGGCGGGTCTGAAAAAGAAGCCGGCTATGGCCAATGCGTTACTCCTATTGGGGCTGACACGCTTTCACTTAAACCGACCTGCAGAAGCCGTCGTTCCCCTCGAACGCTATGTGGCAAAACGGCCGCAGGACTTCCAGGGCGTCTATTTCCTCGGCTTGTCATATCTGGCTCTCGATCAATTCGACAACGCCGAGAAGTTCCTGATTGCCGCTCGCCAGATACAGCCGCCAAACACGGATGTGCTCTATCATCTCGCGCAGGTGTATCTCGGCCGTGCACGCGCTAATCCCGAGGCGACGCAGGCGCTGGCTCCTAGATACGAGGAGCTTGTAAGAGAGTTGGCCTTGGCAGATCCTAATTCCGTACGTCTGGCGCAGCTCCGGGCGGGCTTCTTTGAAGCAACGGGCAAAAAAGCGGAAGCCATCAAGGAGTTAGAGGCAGTCATTCCAGCACGACCCAGGGTTCGCGGACTTTACTACACGCTGGGATGCCTCTACCTCGAGGCATTGCGGTATGACGACGCCATTGAGCAGTTCAGACTCGAACTGGCATTGGACTCACCATTTCCACGCACACACTTACAACTGGCGCACGCCTACATAAAGAACAACATGCCCGAACAAGCACTCCCGCATCTGGAAACAGCAGCCGAGATGGAACCACGTGATGCAGGTCTGATCTGGCTCGAGCTTGCTCGCGCATATCGCGCTTTGACTCGGTTCGAACAGGCGATCACTGCCTACCAAAGGGCGATCGCCGCCGGGCAGCGTGACGCGTCAGTTTACTACCAGCTTGCAACCGTCGCGAAGCGCGCCGGCAGGGAAGAACTCGCTCGGGATGCGCTGAGCACCAGCGAAAACCTGAGGAAACAGTCCGCCCGCTAGCCCCTTTAAAGTTTTTGGCTTACACAACCTTCTAAGGTTGCTCTCGGGCCAACGTTGTGATATTGTCCCCGCCTAGTATGTTCGTACTACGGAGTTTCACTACTCGTCTGAGCGCTACCCTAGTGCTGGCGTGGTTGTCGACGATACCGTCGCTGGCTCAAGATCGTGGAACCATTAGCGGCACTGTTACGGATGCTTCGGGCGCCGCCGTGCCAGGTGCCGAGGTTACGGTCACGAACCCGCAAACAGGGCTGACCCAGCGAACTACCACCACCATGGAGGGCACGTTTGCGGTGCCATACCTGCCGGTTGGTCTATACACCGTAGCTGCCGAAAAGACAGGCTTCCGTCGAGTCGAAGCAACGAATGCCCGAGTGGAAGTAACCACGACGACCACAATTAATCTTCAACTGCAGGTGGGGCAGGCAACCGAAATCGTTGAGGTCACGGCCGCCGCACCTGTCGTTGTGTCCGAGCGAAGCGACTTGGGCACTGTTGTCAATACGAAGACGATTATCGATTTGCCACTCTCAATTTCGGGGGGACTGCGAGATAATCTGGCATTCACCATCCTTACCCCCGGAACCGTGTTGAGTGCGCCGGGTGACAACAACAGTCTCCGTATAGGCGGAGGCCTTTCAGCAGGTCACAGCATGTTGCTCGATGGCGCTGAGGCCGGCAGCGAGCGTCGCAATGATGCGGCATTTCAGTCCGTCAGCACCGACGCAATCTCCGAGTTCAAGGTGATCAGCAACAGTTACTCGGCCGAGTATGGTCGCACCGGCAACGGGATTATCAACTTCACAACGAAATCAGGAACGAATGAGCTGCACGGGTCTGCGTTCGAATACTTCCGCAATGAGGCGCTGAATGCGCGGGGATTCTTCTCCGCAAAACGTGCGGTGGTTCGTCAGAACGATTTCGGTGGCACTGCCGGAGGACCCGTGTATCTGCCTAAAGTCTACGACGGCAGAAACAAGGCGTTCTTCTTCTTTTCGTACGAAAAATCGATCTTCCGGTCAGGTAGCCCATCCGGACTCTCATCAGTCCCACCTCTGGCCTTCCGCGAGGGAGACTTCAGTAACTGGCGTGATGCCAATGGCAATCTGATACCCATTTATGATCCGCAGACGACCAGGATCGTGGGCGGCCAAGTGGTCCGAGATCAGTTTCCGAACAACATCATTCCTCGCAACCGTATCAACCCGGTGGCAGCCACGCTGAACAAGTACCTTCCAGCTCCAGAGCTACCAAGTACCTTCAACAACATCAGGACAGTGGGAAACAGTGGCAGCGATCAGTACGTATGGTCGACGAAAGGCGATTATGCGCTTACCTCGAATAGCCGAGTTAGCGGTCTCTTTAGCCAACAGGCCTTTTCTTCGCCTGACGCTATCGGCCCCATTCCCGGACCATTAGGAGAGAACTTCAACTCCGGAGGCAAAAACAAGTTCTTCCGCCTGAATCACGATCACGTATTCTCGCCGACACTGCTCAATCACCTCACGCTCGGTTGGAACAAGAGGGATGTCATCGAATATTTTCCGCAACGCTACTACGACATTCCAGAAGCGGACCGGCGAATCATCGAACAGACAAACCGTGGTGGTGCGAGTCTGACAGGGCTGCGCCAGCCCCCACCCGCCTTCGACATCGGCGGCGGTAACCCCCGCCTCGGCTTCTGGATTGACACAGCATCGCCCAGCCGAACGTGGAACGTGAACGAACAGCTCGCCTGGATCAAGGGCGGCCACAGCGTTAAGTTCGGCTTCACGTTTATCCGCCAGGATTATCAGCGTCTCGATTGCAATGGCTGCACGGGCAATCTATCGTTCAATGCTGTTACCACAGGCCTCCCCGGATCGGCTCAGCAGACGGGGTCCAATTACGCATCTTTTCTGCTCGGTCTGCCGTCCGGAGCGAATTACCACTTTCCCGGCGATTTCAGCTTTGGCCAACCGTATTACTCCTGGTATGTCCAAGATGATTGGAAGGTGAACCGTAAGCTGACGTTAAACCTCGGGCTCCGATATGACCTCGTGTACCCGAAGACCGAGAAAGACAGCCGCGTCTCCAATGTCTGCCTCACCTGCCCGAATCCCGCGGCGGGCGGCATTCCCGGGGCGCTCGAGTTCGCCGGCGAAGGTCCTGGGCGCACAGGGCGGTCTCGATTTACGGATGTTCGCAAAGATGCATGGGGACCGCGCGCCGGATTCGCATATCAGGTCACTCCAAGCATGGTGTTAAGAGCCGGTGGCGGCATCTTTTATATCGCGATGCGCGAAGGCGGGAATGCGGATCGCGGCACGCTTGGTTTTGGCGGAAACGCTGTGTTCACATCGCCTGATGCGGGTGTAACTCCGGTTTTCACACTAGGTCAACCCTTCCCCGACTATCCGAAACCTCCGAACCTGGACCCAGGACAGGCGCTGTTCACAAACCCTCCCTTTGCTGCGCGGTATGCAGGGCATGCACCTCGAATGATGAACTGGAACTTCACCATCGAAAAAGGCATCGGCGCGAACACCGTAATCCGAGCTAGCTATTTAGGTTCCGCCGGCAATTCGCTGCTTGCCAATCGCGAACTCCTGAACCAGGTAGACCCGCGGTATCTTGCCCTGGGTCAACTGCTATTCGTGCCTGTCGGTTCTGACGCGGCGAAAGCGGCTGGAATCCAGAAACCCTGGCCGACCTTTCCGGATTCGCGCAGCGTAGGCCAGGCGCTTCGTCCCTATCCGCAATACACAGGCTTCGATCACGACGTTGATTCAGATACCACGGGACACAGCACGTACCACGCCGGCAGCATTCAGGCGGAGCGCCGTTTTAGCGCTGGTCTCTGGTTCTCGGCTCATTACACGTTCTCCAAGTTGATTTCGAACGTCCAGGGCGAGAACCCCGGGCTGGGCGGTTTCGTGGGCAATGGCGACATCGGCACCCAGAACGCTTATGATCGCCGTGCAGACAAAGCGATCAGCAACCAGGACGTCCCACATCATCTGGTGCTCGCGTACTCGTATGAGTTGCCGGTCGGTCGAGGCAAGAAGTATATGAACAACGCTCACCCGGTTGTGCAGGCTGCCTTAGGTGGCTGGAAACTGAGCGCGATTCACAATTATCAATCCGGTTACCCGCTCCGCGTGCTCTCGAATCAGAGTCTGGGCATCTTTCCCGGTACTCTTCGAGCCAACATCATCTCGGGGGTTCCGCTGATTAACCCGAACTGGACGGGAGACCCCGCGACCTCCACCTACATCAATCCCGCTGCGTTCTCACGTCCGGCTCCCTTCACCTTCGGCAACAGTCCTGCCAACATCCCTTGGCTTCGGACTCCGGCGTTACTGAGCGACGACGTAACATTAGCCAAACAATTTCCGTTCTTGAGCGAAGGACGCTACGTGGAGTTCAAGGCTTCGGCGTTCAACATAGGCAACCGCGTACAGTTTGCCGGGATCAACACGACGTTTGAAAACGCCAACTTCGGCAGGGTTACCGAGCAAAGGAACAGAGCTCGAGAGATCCAATTGAACCTACGAGTAGTCTTTTGACGACCTTACCGACAGGAAGGTGCAGTCGCGTTCGGCGTGGCTGCACCAACCGGTGTTCCCCAGCTATACCCGAACTGCTAATCTGCCGGTGTACGTCATTTTCCGATGCGGTACAACGCTGAACAGTGGAGCCGCTCTCGTTTGAGTGCTCTAAGCCTGATCCTTTTTACGGCCCTGCATGCCGCACCCAAAGACCCTCTGCCGGAGGGCAAGCAGGCATTTGCCTCCGGGGCCTACCAGGACGCCGTTCAACTGCTCAGCCGTGTCACTGATCCGCCCGGAGTTTGCGAAGCGTCGTTCTATCTCGGCTTGAGCCGCTACCGGTTGAAGCAGATTGATGAAGCGATTGTCGCGCTGGAAATCGCCGCAGCGTGCCCTGGAGCTTCGCCACAGATTGGGCTCGCATTGGGTCAGGCGTATATCGAGAAAGGCGATCATAACCGCGCAGCAGCCTCCCTCGAGAAAGTGCTTAACCGCGAACCGAGTAACGTCGATGCACTTCGGTCTCTCAGTTCTTTGTACCTAAGGCACGAGCTGAATGACAAGGCGATTCCGCTGCTCGAACGGCTCACAGCGACCTCTCCCTCGGATGTACAAAGCCGTGCTGATCTTGGCGCCGCTTATGGGGGCCTCATGAATCTACAGAAGGCTCGAGAGCAGTTTGACCTGGCTCTGCAATCGAAACCCGACTATCTTCCTGCTTTAGTCGGCTTGGCAAACGTACACATCAGGAGCGGTGAAACGGAGCAGGGGCTCACGCTGCTCAATCGTGCGATTGCAGCCGGCGCACAGAGCTATGAGCCCTACTTCCTGCGCGGGGTCGCTCATGCTAAGGCTGAGCGCTACAAAGAGGCTGTTGCCGACTTGGCGAAGGCAGTTTCGCTCGGCGCGACCGACCCGGAAGTCTACTATCACCTGTCGAGGGTGTACCGGGCGCTGGGCGAGACCGCGAAAAGCCAGGAAGCACTGGTACGGTTCAAGACCTCGCGTGCGGACAGCGAGCAACGCACAGAAGCTGTTCGGCAGACTGCACGGTTCATGCAAGAGGCGAAATCTCTGGTCCAGGCCGGGAACTTGAGCGCCGCTGCAGACGTGCTCGAGCGAGCCGCCGCGCTGGAAGTTCCGGATCCCCAGCTCTATTATCGGCTCGCAAGCCTTTACCTGGATCTGAATCGTTTAGTCCAGGCGGCAGAGCGAAGCCGCGTCGCGGTCCGGCTTGCTCCTGCAGAATGGACCTACCGCTACTTGCTCGGCATGATTGAGTTGAAACAGGGTAACCTGCAACTCGCCCGTGAGCAGTTGGAGATCGCTCTGCGTCTGAACGCGTCTGCGGCGGACGTTCTGAACGCGCTAGGTGATGTTGCGATGCGGGAGCGGTTGTACGCAGATGCAGTTCGTCTTTTTCAGAAAGCGGTTCAACTTAAGCCTGATGTGGCGGCGTATCGTTTGAATCTGGAGGCGGCGCAGCAGTCGGTCCGGTAAACAAGTTCGGAGGAGATGTTGAATGGCGTTCGCTAATCGGCGCATTTGTGTGGCTCTCAGCGTGTTGACCGCGGTTTTGTATGGCGCGCCGGCGCAGGACTTACATAAGAGCAACCGCCCACGATCCTCGAAGCCCGTGGCTGCAAAGCCCGCAAAAGCTGCGCCTGCCAAGCCATGGGACCCGGATGCCAACGCTGAGAAGTTTGCGAAACTGGCCGCACGCTTGTGGTCGCTGCAGCCTTTGCGTCGCGTGGAGGCGCCCACGAATGGACCTACTTCAGCCAATCCCATCGATGCCTTCGTTTCCGCTATTCATCGCCAGAAGGGGTTGAAACCTGCGCCACCGGCCGACAAACTGACTCTGCTCCGACGTGTCTATCTCGACCTGATTGGCCTGCCGCCCACTCCGGAAGAACAGGACGCATTTCTTCAGGATGAAGCTCCGAATGCTTATGAAAAGGTTGTGGACAAGCTGCTGGCAAACGAGCAGCACGGCGTGCGCTGGGCGCGTCACTGGTTGGATGTCCTGAGGTATGCCGATCTCGATGACAACATGCCTGCTGCCTCCGGCATCTACTTATGGCGCGACTGGGTCATCTCGGGCCTGAATCGAGACATACCCTATGACGAATTCGTCCGCGCGCAACTACTGGGCCGGCGCTCCAAGCAGCACACCACCATAACCGATACGGGGCAGCGCATCCGAGTCAACGGCAACACGGAAGACATGTTCGCGCTGGGCTTTCTTGCGCGTGGGGCGCTCGATAAGGAAAACAAAAATCATGATCTCGCGCTGAGCGCTGTCGAAACCGTCTCCACGGCATTCATGGGAATGACCGTCGGTTGCGCCAAGTGTCACGACCACATGTTCGATCCCATCCGGCAGAAGGACTTCTATTCGATGAAAGCTCTGTTCGACTCGTTGGTGGTGCGCAAGGTCGTGCTCGCCACGCCGGCCGAGATTTTCGCGAATGGGCGCGAGATGGAAGAGTACAATCGCCGGCGGGCGCCGCTCGACGAAGCAGTCAACAATCTGATCGGCCCCTGGAAGACAAGGCTCTACGACGAGCGCGTGTCGATGCTCACGGCGGATGTGCAGGCAATCATCCGCAAACCGGAAAAGGAGCGAACGCCTGCGGAACAAAAGATCGCTGATGACTACTACCCGGTGCTTCGCATCGATCCATCGAAATTGAAAGAAGCGATGCCGCCCGAAGAGGCTGCTCGATACGATGCGCTCCGGAAAGAGATCGCGGCCCTAAAGCGGCCCGCCGACCTGGCATCTTATTGGACAGTTGACGAAGATCCCTTACGGCTGAACGAGAAGACGTACATCCTGACCAGCGGTGACCCGAACCGGCCTGAAAAGGACAAACCAGTCGAACCGGGCTTCCCGTTCCAGCCGGCCGATGTACGGTTTACTGAAGGCCGTCGTGAAGCGTTCGTCGACTGGCTGACAGGACCTTCGAATCCGTTGCTCTCGCGAGTCGCGGTGAACCGAATTTGGCAGTGGCATTTCGGCGAAGGACTGAAACAATCGCCCAACGACTTCGGAGCACTCGGCGGTCGTCCCAGCCACCCCGAACTGCTGGACTACCTCGCGTCTGAGTTGCAATCGCACGGCTACAGCATGAAATGGCTACACAAACTGATCGTGACCTCTGACACATACAGGATGTCGTCAAAGATAGAGGCCGAGCACTTTGCCGCGAACCAGAAGATCGATCCGGAGAACCGGTATTTGTGGCGGTTCCGACTTAAGCGGCTGGAGGCCGAACCGCTGTGGGACATGATCCATTACACGTCCGGAAACCTGGACCTGTCGGTCGGCGGCAAGAGTTTTCAGTTGCGGCCTCCCGACGAGAAGAAGAACCCGTTCGCCCCACGAAGCAGTAACTTCGATCCACGCAAAAATCGCCGCGGCATTTATATGGTCCGTGGATACATTCCGAGTACAGACATC
>DASQVJ010000260.1:0-4189 GCA_035640835.1 Bryobacteraceae bacterium | reverse complement strand
GCCGATTTCGTCGGTGTTGGCCAATACGGTGCACTTCGGGATTCAGCTCTGCCTGCTGATGATCCTGTGCCTGGCCTCCGGCTACAAACCGAGCTGGGCATGGGTTTGGCTGCCGATTGTGGCGGCGTTCGAAATATTGTTCGTTTGCGGCCTCGCGTTGATATTTTCGGCTCTCGATGTGCTCATCCGGGACACGCGGTATCTGGTGGAGTCAGCCAACGTGGTTCTGTTCTGGATGGTGCCGATTTTCTACGACTTCAACATCATCCCGAAGCAGTACATCGAGATCTACCGGCTGAATCCGGTGGCGGCCGTCGTGATGGCTTTTCGCAATATTCTGCTGGAGGGAAAGGCACCTGCCGATAGTCTGATGGTCCGGCTCGCGCTGGTGTCGACCGTCTTCCTCCTGCTTGGCTTTTGGTTCTTCGGCGCGATCAAGCGCAAGTTTTACGACTATCTGTGAGCGATAACCACGCGGTTGTATTTGAAAATGTCTCGAAGATCTACACGCGAGCCGCAGGCCGCAAGTTGCTTCGGAGCCATCTGGAGACCTTCTTCGGCCGACGCACGCCTCGCGAGCCGTTCTATGCTCTCAAAAACGTAAGTTTCACGCTCGACCATTGCGAGAGTGTCGCCATCATTGGACCGAATGGCGCCGGAAAGAGCACACTTCTCAGCATGGTGGCCGGCTTGTCGTTTCCATCGCAGGGCGTGGTGAACGTGCACGGGCGGGTGGCGGCGTTACTGGAGTTGGGGACGGGTTTCCATCCCGATCTCACCGGGTCCGAGAATATCCACCTGAACGCCTCCTTGCTTGGCTTGACTCGAAAGCGCACAGAGTATCTGTACGACTCCATCGTGGACTTCTCTGGCATCGGGGACTTCATCAACGAGCCCCTGCGCACATACTCAACCGGCATGATGATGCGGCTGGCCTTTGCCGTCGCGGTCAACGTGGATCCGGACATCCTGATTCTCGACGAAGTATTTGCAGTGGGCGACCAGAACTTCCAGGCGAAGTGCCGTGACAAGGTCATAGAGTTCAAGCGCTCCGGCAAAACGATGCTCTGTGTCTCGCACGCTACGGCCACCATTCATGAGTTGTGCGATCGTGCCATCTGGCTCGATCATGGGGAACTCGTGATGGATGGAGACACGGAGGAAGTGGTGAGCTTGTACTCAGGGCGGGCAGCGGCTGCGGCGGCGGGCAGCCCCGAAGGCAGACGAGGCTAGCGGGCGACGCTAAAGTCCCAAACCTGCACGTTGCCCTTTCCTTCAGTAAATTCGATCAGGGCATACTCGCCAGGCTCGAGCGGCTTCGTTGGCCAGACTTTGTAGAGACCCTCGGCCATTTGCTGTTTAAACACCTCGACCATGTCGGTCTCTTCGACAATCTCCTTGGTCACTGGGACCTTGCTCCACGTCTGCACGATTCGTGCACCCTTAGCGGGCTTCAGCTTCGCGATTCCAAATCGCTCCTCGGCTGCGAGGCGCACGTAAAACTCGGGCCGCTCCTGCTGAATGGCGTGGGGGGCCTTGAGACCGTCGATCTCGACGGTCGCCTTGCCTGCCACGATCGGAATGGGCGACACGGCCTTCAGAATCGAGCGCCTCTTGTCATTCACTACTTTCATCTCGGCCTGTTTGAGGGACTCGAGTTTCTCGCCGTTGATCCAGTAGGCTCCGGGCTCGAGGGGGACTCTGGCGGCCTCTTCGCGTTGCGCCCGGATGGCTTTGTCCTCGGCGTCGATCGCTTCGGCTTCGGTCTTGATGGACTCTTGCCTGGCCTTTGCCTCGGACTCTGTCTTCGATAGGTCCACCAGGTTGGCCGGAATTTCTTCCCAATCGCCTCGCTCGGTGCTGTAGTAGCGGATGCGATCACCCTGAGCCTGATACTCACGAACAAGGTGGTAGGTACCGTCTTTCAGGTACAAGCGGAATGCGCCGGCGGCGTATACGGATGTAAGGCTAGCCAGCGCAAGGAACAAAGCTGTGCGGGCAAACCGAAACAAACTCATTACAAGATTATGATTCCGAAAAGAGACGGCTGGTTCCCTGTTCTCCACGCGACCGTGACATCATAGAACAAAGAACAAAGCGAGACTCAATGTCCAGATATCGAACAGGATTAAGCTGTCTTGTCGGTGCTCTGGTTGCGCTAGCGGCACCTTTGCGCGCAGCCGATTATTTCCCGCTCGAGCCTGGGAACACGTGGGTCTACCGCGGCGAAGGCCGTTCAGTGACAGATCCCCAGACAGTCGAAGTTTTGAGAATCGCAGAAGCGGAGGGGCGACAGTACCGAGTGGTTCGTTTCTTCGGCAAGGAGATCTACCTGCGATACAACGAGGAAGGCGCGCTCGTAAGCTTCGATCAAAGCAGCAAGTCCGAGCGGGTTTGGATCCCCTTTTCGGTAGCTCCACGGCAAAGCTTTGAAACGGCGGTCGACGGCTGCACGAAGTCGGGAATGATCGAGACGAAAGCGGGTGAGTACAAGGGCACTGTCACCAGTTCGGGCGACGCGCTAGTGGTAACGTACACGCCGTCCTGCGCGGATGCCGGCCTCGAGCGTAGCGTGTTCGTACCCGACGTGGGCCTGGTGGAGCAGCAAGAAACTACGATTGCCGGACCGATTACCTGGCGCTTGCTTTACGCGCATACCGGCGTTACCGTGCTGGCGGCGAATGAGTGGAGCTTCGGGGTCAGTACGGACGCTCCTGTCTACACGCTACCAGCCACGTTGAACGTGAGGATGACACTCCGAAACACGAGCGCGCAGCCCATGAAGCTTACGTTCCCATCGGGCCAGGACTACGACGTCGTGCTTCGCGATGAAGCGGGAAACGTCGTCTATCGATGGTCCGACGACCGGGCATTCACGATGGTCTTTCGCGAGGTGGAGCTGACGGGAGAAAGGAATTGGACGGTGGAGATACCGCTGGAAGAAATCGCGCCGGGACGATATCAGTTGGAAGCTTTCCTAGCAACGCAGCCGAGGACATATGTGGCGACAACTTCTGTGGACATTCGCATTAGCCGGTAGTCTCGCCGGGTCACACGCGCTTGCTCAGGATTATTTTCCTCTGCAGGCCGGCAATGAGTGGGTGTATCGCGCAAGCGGTTCCAGATCGGCCGCATTGACTGTCCGCGTCAGCGAATCTCGTGTGATGAATGGCCAGACCTGGTATGTGGTCGAGGGCTTTCGAGGAGGGTCGACTCTGTTGCGCTCGGACGGCCTGAAGGTTTTCGAGCGCGCTGCCAACGGCTCCGAACAGCTTTGGTACGACTTCGGTGCGAGCATTCGCCAGGAGTACGTGTCGGCGCTCCCAGGAGGAAAGGCATCGGTACTACGAAAGGACGCGCGCTATGCAGGACCAGTAGGCGAGGGCAACAACGCTGTCGAGATCTTTTTCCCCGGCTTGCAGGTGGGAGTGACCAATGAGAAGTTCCTGCCATACATCGGCATGGTGAGCCGCACAGTCGCAACCGGTGGTCCCGCGGTGGCCTTCTACGACCTGGTGTACGCGAGACTCGGTGGCGTGACGATACTAAAAGAGAAGACTATCGATTTCGCCCTTACGCTTGAGCAGCCGTCGTTCAGCCCTGGCGATGCTGCGATGGCCCGGCTGCTCCTGCGCAACGATACGGGCAGTCCATTGCCGCTGCAGTTCCGTGATGGGCAGACGTTTGATCTCGTGGTTCGCGATGGAGAGGGCAACGAACTGTACCGATGGTCGGCAGGAAAACAATTCACGCAAGCACTCCGGTCTGAGTCGATTGAAGGCGAGCGACAGTGGGGGGCGATGATTCCAGTTCCGGATGCACCTGGGACCTACACGCTCGAAGGATTTTTGACCTCGACAAATGCTTCGTATCGAAGCAGCCTCGCATTCGAGGTAAAGGCTCGGCCGTAGCGATGATCCCTATGATCATTCGCGTTCTCTTCGTATTCGCGTTCTGCTTCGCGTCTGCGCTGGCGCAGGAGATCGAAGTCAAAGGCGCCGTCACGAATCCGCTGAAGGTTACCCCAGAGGTGCTCGCCAAAATGCCGCGGGCCGCAGTGAGCGCGACGATTCATGGAGTTACGAACAAGTTCGAGGGCGTTTGGCTGCACGACGTGCTGAAGCAGGCAGGAGTCCCTTCAGGCAAAAATCTGAAAGGCAAAGCGCTGACGAGTTGCCTCCTGGTGAAA
>DASQVJ010000259.1:0-2652 GCA_035640835.1 Bryobacteraceae bacterium | reverse complement strand
ATGGGGCCGACATTCAGTTTGTTATGCAGCTCCAGCAGTTCCTCGCGGCCTTGTCCTATTTCCGCGTAGATGACGTCACTGACCGGAAACTTCTTGATGCCCGTCAACTCGACTGTGAAGGGCCCAAATTGCGGAACCAGGGACTGCACTGCTTCTGCGACCAAGGCTGGATCAGCAGTTAGCGAACGGGGAGGGAGTACTGTAACGTGCGACTTGGCGATACAGCTTCGAACCAAGTCCCTGCGGAGCTGATCGAGAAATTGACCCAGGCTCCCGGGGACGTAACCAACTAAAGAAAAAGAGTTAATTCGATCCGAGGGTTGCGGATCAGGACACATGCTAAAACCCACTCCATGCTAGCGCGAGGCTGCGGGTTCTGTGTTGACCGGGATCGTCTCCGTCCCGCTGTTCTTCACTTCCGGAATCAGCCATTGCGCTTGCTCAAAACCAACGTATTTGAAGATGCGTAACTCGCCATCCTCGCTCTCTAATATATCGCCGATTTCCAGAGCTTCTTCAGAGTCTTTGAGCAAACTCCACAAAGCATACGGTCCGGAAGCTTCGTGAGTGTGAAGCAACTCATAGTCCTTTGGCTTGGCGCACGTGACACCGATGGTATGTGCTGACCAGCGAAACTGCTGCCGCACAGACTCCTTCATCCGATAAACGCGGTACACCGGCACGGGACCTTCCTCCTAGGCAGACCTGAGCGATCTACTTACGTTCTAAACATTCTACAATCAAATGTTTGTGCTTGGCTGCGTCTTTCTGACCGAGTTCAATCCACCGGCGCGCATTTTCATGAGACCAGTAGATGGTGTCCTTCGGGCCACCCAGGACTTGTGACGGCGAGATGTTCACGTGGGTGATGTGGTCAGCGCCCGGATCGCGGAACCCCGAATAAGCGCGAGCGCAGTTCGCTACCGCGCGCACGATCCAGGGCCGGTTCTCGAGCAAATTCACCGAGATAACTCGAGTCGCACCCATTTCCAGCGCAGCCCATAACGGCAGCGGATTCAATAGACCACCGTCCGCGTGCATTCGACCCTCGAGCTTCGGCTGTCGGAGGAAAAAGGGCACGGCACAGGAAGCGGCGATGTGCTCCCATGTCACCTCCGGATACCGGAACAGCTTTGGCTTCATCGTGCGATACTCGACCGTCACCACCCCGTACGGCGTTTGGGGCCGCAGGCTGTCGCACATCTCCTGGAACAGCGTGTCGACCGACGAAGAGTCGATGATGCCCTTACCGATCCCCCGGGGCAAGCGCCAGCGCACTTCGGACACGGCCATGTTCAGCCAGCGATCGGTTAGCTGCTCACCATCCAGGCCGCTCGCGATCAACCATCCGTTGACGGATCCGATGGAGGCGCCAACAATCAGATCGGGCTTGAAGTACTTGGAAAGCTCCAGCCAAATGCCCGCCTGGTACGAGCCAAACATCCCGCCCGCCGAAAGCACCAACGCCGTACGCGCAGAACTGCCCGCCGCGTTCGACTGCACATGCGAATCGCTCATCTTCAATGAACTCAAACCTGGTTTCATCCTCCGCCCCTATTCTGGGGACTCGGCGACAGCTTCCCGAGTTTCCTAACAGATCGTCCATAATGATGGTAAATGAATGGCCTTTGATCCCCTCGCTTATGGACCGGAAGTCGCCGCTATCCTAGCCCTGGACGGCAACGGCCAACGCTTGATGCCGCTTGCGGAAGGAACCTGCTCGAGCGAAGAGGCACGTACACGCCTGCGAAGCGCAACAGCAACCGGCCTATTTCCCAATTCGAGAGCGCCCCTAGCCGCCCTGAGCGGGCTCTGGCTCTATTTCTCGTGTTACGACGAATCGCACAATCTGTCGCAGGACATCCCGACGAGTGACGGTAGCTTCTGGCATGGGATCCTGCACCGGCAGGAGCCGGATGCGGGCAACGCGAGCTATTGGTTTCGGCAAGTCGGAGAGCACCCCGTCTTCGAGCCACTGATGGCCGAGGCTCAAGCGCTGGCCGCCGACGAAGGAATCAAGCTCCCCTGGAGCAACAAGTGGGATCCCTTCGCCTTCATCGACTTTTGTGAACGCGCGCGGCGCAAGCCCGGCTCGGAGGACGAGCAACTTGCGCAGCGAATCCAACGCGCAGAATGGCAATTACTCTTCGATCACTGTGCCAGGAGCCACGCATGAGCACCGTCCGCGCTGCCGTCATGCCAGGCTTCGAGCAGACCCTCGAACTCCAGGAATTCCCCGAACCTGAGAGGCTCGCGCCCGGTGAAGCCCTTGTCCGCATCGAGATGTCGGGCATCTGCGGCACAGACGTCCACCTCTGGCTCGGGCAACTGCCCATCGCGACACCGGTCATTCTTGGCCACGAGACTGTGGGCGTCCTCGAACGAGTCGGGGAAGGACTAACGGAGGACTGGGCCGGCCAGCCACTGCAACCGGGCGACCGCGTAACTTGGGCCAGCTCGATTGCTTGCGGCGAGTGCTATTTTTGTCGCCAGATTCGTAACCCCACCCGATGCCGAACTCGCAAGGCTTACGGCATCTCCTACCCCTCGAACGAGGCGCCACACATCCGCGGCGGATATGCGGAGAAGATCCTGCTGCGAGCCGGCACGTCGATTTTTCGCCTGGACGACCGGCTGCCCACCGAGGCTGTC
>DASQVJ010000258.1:0-3112 GCA_035640835.1 Bryobacteraceae bacterium | reverse complement strand
CGATGATGCACCACAGCCCCCGGCAGATACTTCGCTGTCCATCCAAGCCGCCGCGCTCGCAGCCCGAGATCCGTGTCCTCGCAGTACAGGAAGAACCGGTCGTCGAACCCTCCTAGTTGCTCGAGCATCGCCCTTCGATACAGCGCAGACGATCCACTCGGGCACAACACTTCGTCTGCTTCCGCAAAGTGCGACGGCGGCTCTCCATGTCCTCGCTGCTTACTGGTGCCATCCGATGCAATGCGCATCCCCGCTGAATCGAGCACACCCTCAGGCGACAATCTCACTTGAGCAGCAATCATGCCCACGCGCGGCTCTCGTTCCGCAGCCTCCACCAGCCGCTCGAGCCACTCGGGCTCCGCAATCGCGTCATCGTTCAGCGTCGCGACATAGGCACCCGAGCTCGCCTGCGCCGCTTGATTGATCGCAGTCCCGAAGCCCACGTTCTCGCGATTCGCGATCACTCGCGCTCCATGCAGATTGACGAGCTGCGCGCGTCCGCAGCCGCTGTTGTCGATCACGATCACTTCAAAGGAACGCCAAGTCTGTGCTGCTAACGATGCGAGACACTCCTCTAGCACAGCGCCAGCCGACAGCGTCGGCACAGCGACGGTCACGTGAGGTTGTGGCAATTTTCGAGTTTACCGCCTCGGCAATTGGCGATACCACTTCAGATTCTGTGTTGCCGACCCTATGCAGACGATGTCCATCCGCTTGTCCGCATCCAAATCCACCGGAACACAGGCTGCGGCCGCGATTTCACCGCTGTCGAGGACCGTGCGTTGCCAGGTATTGTCCTTCGTGCGTTGGTACAGCAAAACGCCTCGCGTGCCTCCGCGATATCCGGCAACGATCTCGTCCACTCCGTCCCGATCAAAGTCCGCCGCCACGATCGTGTGACCGTCCGTTAACGACTCATCGATCACCGTGCGGCGCCATTCATGTCCGTTCTTCTCATACACCGCAACACGATTTCCGTGCCACGGCTCGATGGCCGCCATGAGCGTCTTACGTTTCACCTTCAATTCCGTCACATCGCTCGACCCGCTCTTCGGCCAAGGATCCGTGTTGCCTTTCGTCAACAGCTCCTTCTTCCAACCAGAGCCCTTCTTCGTGAACTTGTGGATTCCCTCGAAGCTTGCAGTCAAGAACCCGCCACGCACTACGAAGATCCCGTGCAGCACGCCCTGGAGGCTGTCATCAATGACGACCCGTTCCCAGTCGCCCGGTCGATACGCGACGATCGGCACGTTGTCACGAAAGTCCGGACCGACCGCCTTCGCACCCGTCAGCGGCGCATTGATCAACAAGTCGCCGAACCACCGCAAACGATGGGACGTCGTAAGCCGATCAATCTCCTTCTTGTCCCACGGCTGCTTGGGGTCGCCGTGATGCGTCAGGATCTCCACCAGCCCGACGCTCTTCGCCGCGACATTCTCGAATAACGAAGCCACCGCGATCTCCGGGATACCATCGTCATCCACATCGACAGGAGCAGCATTGATCATGCGGCTCATGTCGCCTGCGATGACGTGCCGGTCCCACGATGGATTCTCGAGCCAGAACAATTCGGACATGCCGGACGCGAGCACCAGTAAGTCCACGCGGTCGTCGTTGTTGATGTCCACGGGAAGCACCTGGTACCCGCCCCGCAGACCGGTGGCAAGCGTTGTTGCCTCGAACTTCGGAACCGTCTGGCCGATCGCCGCGGCCGCAAGAAACCACAACGCGAGTTTCATTCCCATGCCTTCGTATCACCGCAGTAAGGAGCCCACGCCAACGTAAATAAGCGCACCTGGATATTCGCTTTCTTAGGCTTGATCACCACACTCTCCAGTACTTCTTGCGACACGTCTGTTGCGGCCGCAATCTTGTCCACCTCGGCACGAAATTGAGCATCGAGGTCCTCCATCTGCGCCCTCACGGCTTCCACCGTTTCTTCGGCTCGACCCACATCGCCCCGCTCCTTCGAGATCCGTCCCGCCGAGCGCGCCACACCCGACACGGCGCCAACGGCAGACCTCGCCGACGTCTTCTTGTTACCGAGGAATGCTCCCAACAAGCTTGACCCGACGCTCAGGAATGTCTGCATCGTCTGCTGCGACGCCTGCTCCTGCTCACGCTGCCACGCCTGCTCCGCCCTCATCAGCCGATCTCTCAAGACGTTCACTTTCGGCGCGTATTTCGCCTTGATCTTCTCCACCTGTCGATCGCGTTCCTCATGAGCCAGGTGGGCGATCCGCGAACGGAACTCGCCCTCCGTCTCGCCCGGATGCGAACAGACCTTCAACAAAGGACTCTTGTAAATCGTGAGGTTGTGATTGCCAAAGATCCAGCTCACCAGATCCTTGTTCCACTGCTGAAGAGTCTTCGGTTTGGACGCGATGGAAGGCAGCGAGCCGAATACCGCACCGTCGCTTGGTTGCGTCTCGAGATCATTCGGATTCACCTCGGTTTCGAAGCTTTCCTCCCATTCCACCGGCAAAGTGTCGTCCTTGATCGGAGTCAGAAACGATTTCTCTTCCACATGGTCGGTCTTACTCTTGCTGTCCGTGTAGCGCGTCACCACTGAGGCAAGCAGCATCGGCTGGTACACCACATCCGGATGCGACCCGCGGATCGGCAGGAACTTCTGCGGTATCTCGGGGGGAAGCATCACCCTGGTCGACGCAACCGACGTGCGCGCAATCGGCGTCGCGGCAGGACCACCCATTGCGCCCGAGCCCACAGCAGGCGCCGCGGCCTTCGCCTTCCGAGGCTCCATCAGCTGCTTGATCTGCGTTCGCGTCAATGGACCGCGCAAATACGACAGCGCCCACCGAGTCTCAAACAGCACCGGCACCTCATCGTGCACGTTGTTCAGCAGGAACACCCTCTTCGCCAGGCTCGACAAGAGCGCGTTCATCTCTGCCCGGTTGAAGGAACCACCACGCTCAGCCGACGTGCTCTCAAGGCCGTCCATCAGCCGGTCTTTATCGCGCTCCGTCTGCAGTCTTCCGATGAACCACGTGCCGCAGTTCGCGAGCGCTTTATAATCCAGATCCACCGGATTCTGAGTCGCGAGCACAATGCCCACTCCAAAGGCACGAGCCTGCTTCAACAACGTCAGGAG
>DASQVJ010000257.1:0-4907 GCA_035640835.1 Bryobacteraceae bacterium | reverse complement strand
TCGCTCGTGACGGTGCCCTTTGGGCGGGCGGAGAGGCTGGACAGATTTATCGCATCCATTCAAATGGGGTCGCGTCCGAAAAAGCCAAGCTTAACGGATTCTGCGCCGGTCTCGCCTTTGCACCGGATGGCAGCCTCTATGTTTGCAACTCTGGAATGGGCATTGTCAAAATCCGGCACGACGGGTCACATGAGGTCTTTGCGACAGAAGCCGCGGGCAAGAAGTTGACCGCTCCTAACTTCGGAGTCTTCGACGCGGCCGGCAACTATTACGTGACGGATTCCGGCGTTTGGGGCCGTGAACCTGGGCGCATCGTCAAATTCAATACGGACGGCACTGGCGTAGATCTGGTGAGCGGTCTCGGATATGCGAATGGGCTCACGCTTAGCGAGGATGACCGATGGCTGTTTCTGGCCGAGAGCGACACGCAACGCATTTATCGTATTGAGCTGAACGCGCAAGAGGATCGGCCGAAGAAGGCCGAGATCTACGCGGAGAAGGTCGGACCCGTGCCTGATGGACTCGCGCTTCAGCAGGACGGAACGCTGTTGGTGACGTCGTATGCAAGTCACTCCATCCTGGCTGTCTCACGCGAGCGCCGAGTGACAGTGCTGGCGCACGATCCTAACGGGATTCTGCTGGGCGGGCCGACGAACCTCTGCTTCGACCCTCGGAATCCGGCCCATATGTACGTTGCGAACTTGAATCGATGGGCCATTAGCCGGGCGCGTCTGGATCATGCTGGTGTCCTTCCGGTGTACCTGCGGCGCATGGAGCAGTGATACCGCTATCGCTTTCGTCCATGTTCGTGGACTTTGGTATGGCGTGTCGCGCTGGTGCGATGTACGATTCGAGGGAGATGAGTGAGGAGCCGATGAGTAGTCGTAGAGATTTTGTCCGCACGCTGTCGATGGGCAGTCTTACTGCCGCGAGCAGCCTCGGTGCCCCGCAGGGCGGAAGCCAATCCGGCAAGAAGATCCGTATGGCGGTTGTCGGTGGCGGTTTCGGCAGCAGCTTCCATTGGCACGAGCACCCGCAGTGCGTTGTTACTGCCGTAACCGACCTCTATGCCGTCCGGCGGACAAAACTCCGCGACGCCTATCGTTGCGACAACGTCTACGACTCGCTGGAAGACATGCTGGCGAAACGCAACGACCTGGACGCAATCGCGATCTTCAGCCAGGCGCCGGCGCACGTCAAACACGTGAAGATGTGCATGGAACGTGGGTTGCACGTCGTCTCCGCTGTGCCTGCATGCATGAGCCTTGAAGAAGCCGATGTTTTGCGTGAAGTAAAGCGCAAGACGGGCCGCCACTACATGATGGCTGAATCGAGCTACTACCGGCAGCAGTGCATCCTTGCTCGCGACCTGTACAAGAAGGGCGGGTTCGGCAATATCTTCTACACCGAATGCGAGTATTATCACGACTTTGATTTCGATCAGCGCCTGAATAGTAAGAACTCGCTCTACTACAATCCCGATGGCTCCAACAGTTGGCGCCAGGGTCTGCCTCCCATGCACTATCCAACTCACTCGTTGGCGTTCGTGACCGGCGTGACTGGTGAGCGAATCACGTCTGTGTCGTGCCTGGGTATGGGCGATCGCGAGAAAATCGCCCGCCTGAAGACGAATCCATACAAGAATCCATTTTTCGACGAGTTTGCGTTGATGAGGACTGACAAGGGGCACATGGTCCGTCACAACGAGTGCCGCCAGATCGCGTCACCCGAAACGGAGCGAGCGCAGTGGTTCGGCGAGAAGGGAACGTTCCTTATGGAGAGGCGCGGCGTTCACCCCGACACATGGCATCCTCGAGGCGGCAAACCGGAGAAAGCCAATGTCCCGAATTACTGGATGAGCGACATGCTTCCGCCGAACATGCGCCATGAGAGCGGACATGGCGGGAGCGCCGTGTTTATTTCGGCTGAGTTCATCAACGCTCTGATCGCGGACCGTGAACCGGAGGTCGATCTCTCAATGGCCCTGGCGATCACGGTGCCGGGTATCATTGCTCACCAATCCGCCCTCAAGAACGGCGAAACGATGAAGGTTACTCAGTTTGATCTCTAAGTGAGATCGCCGGTCCGGGCATGGGCTGCGTAAGTTTCGCCGAGATCTGCCGTGCAGCTTCGCGAACACAATGGAGCAGCGTATTCATGTTGCCATCGTGAATCTGGCCAACGGTGCCGGCTAGCCCAAGGCCCGCCACGAATCGTCCAATGGAGTTGTACACGGGAACCGCGATGCAGCGCGTATCGATCTCTTCCTCCTGATCGTCAAACGCGTAGCCGAGGTGCTGCACATTCGCCAGTTCGAGCCGGAGAGCACGGCCGGACGAAATGGTGTTCTCCGTATGCCGCGTCAGGCGCGTCCGCTCGAGCAGTGCGTTCAGCACGGGCGTGTTGCCATATGCCAGCAGTACTTTGCCGACTGCCGTGCAATGCAAGTTCGCCCTCTTGCCGACTTCCGTGTCGACAACAGATTCCGGCGAGCTTACCTTCTGAATGTATAGTGCCTGTCCCTCATCAAGCACGGCGAGGTTCGCCGTCACACCGGTCCGTTTTACGAGCTGTTCCATTGGAGCCAGCGCACGTTCGGGCAAAGTCCAGCGCCGTGCCGGAGAGATGGCCGGACCATAGAACTTGACTGCTGCCGTGTAGTTCCGTCGCCCGCCTTCTCGCGTGATGTACCCGAGACGCTCCAGCGTGGTCATAAGGACATGAGTCGTGCTCTTGGGAATGCCCAGACGCCGGCTCAGCTCTGAGATGTTCCAGCGCCGGTGCGAATCGCCCAAGAATTCCAAGATCGCGAACGCTCGTTGCACCGAGTTGAGGTTGCACGAATTCTCCATGGGAACAAACTCCTTTCACTTCGTCAAACTGAATCCGCCATCGATGGTGACCACCTGGCCGGTAAGGAACGCTGCGCGGTGCGAAGCGAGAAACACCGCGAGTTCCGCAATTTCCGAGGGATGTCCCAGGCGCTCCGCCGGCGTCTTGCCGATCACCGCGGGCAGGTCAATATGTCCCCACCTGGCTGCATCTTCCACAAGCTGCGTCCTGACATAACCAGGCGCGATTGCATTGATGCGAATCTTGTACCCCGCCCACTCCGTCGCCAGGATGCGGGTCAGCGCATTCAAGCCTGCCTTCGATATTCCGTAAGGCATGCGGCGGGGGAAGCTCATGAAGGAAGCGACGGAGCTGATGTTGATAATGACGCCGCCTTCCTGCGCGACCATCGCGGTACGCGCAACTGCCTGCGATGCGTAGAAAGCGCCAAGTAGGTTCGTGTTCAGCACCTGCTGCAGGTCCTCGGGACGCAACTCCAGCGAAGCGCAGTTGAACTGAACACCCGCGTTGTTCACCAGAACGTCGATCCTGCCCCACTTTTGAAACACCGCCTCTACAGCGCGAGACACTGACTCCGGATCACCGATGTTCGTCTCGACGCTCATCGCGCACTGCGGGCCTCCAAGCCGGTCCACAGCAGCGCACGCCGACTCCGGGTTCAAGTCGAGCAGAGCGATTCGGGCATTCCTCTGCACAAACGCTTCGGCGATCGCGAATCCGATGCCCTGTGCTCCACCGGTCACGATTACGATACGCCCGGCGAAGTCTTCGGAACTGGCGCCGTTGATTTGCTCAGGTGCGAGTTCCATACTTCTCCAGAGCGGCTTCGTCTATTTCCAATCCCAAGCCCGGTGCATCGGGAACACGCATACGTCCGTTGACAGCCCGTAGCGGCTGCTTACGGAGCAGATGAAAAGAATCAAGTCCAGAGCTCTCGTCGAAGGTTTCTATACAAAGCGTGTGCGGGAACGCGGCTGCGAGGTGGACGTGGACATCCGGATAGTAATGCGGCGCAAGCGGCACACCATGGCAGGAAGCGAGCGCCGCAATTTTCAAATACTCGGTGATGCCTCCGGTTACTGTCGCGTCGGGACGGAGAATATCTGCGGCGCCCTGCTCGATCCAAGTGCGAAAGTTCCAGCGGCCATACTGCTCATCGCCTAAAGCAACCGGGGCAGTGGAAGCCCTGCAGAATCGACGACGGAAGGTCATGTTCTCAGGTGGGCACGGCTCCTCGATCCATCGCAGTTGGAACTGCTCCCATTCGCGGGCCGTTTGCAGCGAGGCCTTCAGGTCGGTCCAGCACCAGTTCACGTCGGCCATTAATCGGCCCGAGGGACCAAGCGCTCGTCGAGCCGCACAAAGCCGTTGAGAATCTTCTTCTCGCTCGAGACTTCCTGCCGCAATCTTCACTCCCCAGTAACCGAGGTCGCTCAGTCGCCGCACTTCGTCATAAAGAGAGTCGGGCGTAGCTCCGTCACGATAGTAACCACCAACAGCGTTAACCGGCACTGCGGATACGTCTCCGCCCACAAGGAACGCAAGCGGCATTCGGGCCTGCTTGCCCTTGATGTCCCACAGAGCAATGTCGACCATGCTGATGGCGCGGATTACCATTCCCTGCTGACCGATGTAGCGAGTTGTCTCGTACATCTTTCGCCAGAGCCGCTCGTTCAGCAACGGGTCTTCACCTTCAAGTAGAGGAACGAGATTCCGATCGACCACGCCGGCGACATCCGCCCCGCGGGCAAGTGTGAATCCCCACCCGGAGAGGCCGGCGTCGGTGTCAATTCGAACCAGGTGATAGTCGCGCGACCGTATCTCGTACCCGGCGGCATGCACCACGGCGGGTAGCGGAAGATCCAAGCGGAATGTCGAAACGGCAGTGATCTTCATGCCGCGATCTCTGTGAGTTCCACACCTGGCCAGACTCGAGCCAGGCTTCGAAGTTCCGGCATCACGTCCTGCGGGATGAGTGCTGCATGGTGCACGGCTCCGGCCCGGCACCACTGTTCGAGGGATTGCTGTGCGTCCGATACCTGCATCAGGGCGTG
>DASQVJ010000256.1:0-9959 GCA_035640835.1 Bryobacteraceae bacterium | reverse complement strand
AGACTCCCTGAAACGGAATTCAGTCGCGCGAATGTTTGCGTGACAGATAGAACTCGTCAGCATCCTCATTGCTTCGACAACTCGAGCCCAACGAAGCGGAGACCTGCGTCGCGTACTTGTCGCGCAACACAGGGGCGCATTGGGGTTGGTACGCGACTCTCGCTTCGGCCCGCCAGGAACCCGCATCGCAAACTCGCCTGAGCTCAAGCAAATGGACCGATTCGCTCAGCGAAATCGACGCGACGTCGGGGAAGGGTTCAACACAGTTGCGAGCCGCGCGGATCAGAGCTCTGTTCGCGCAGGCACGACTCCTCAGCAAGACTTCCAGCCGAACAATTGCCAATGGTGAACAGCTTGAGATCGCGAGGCAACCCCAAGACACGCAACCAAGTAAACTGAGGCGGCGTAAGCTTTGCTCGACGATACCGCCGGGTACCGGTTAAGCCCTCTTATAGTACTAGGGATCATGGCATACTATTCGTTCGCGACTCGTATCCTAATTCACAGACAAATGCAAAGATTTGGAGGATTCTTGTTAGGCTAGATGCCAAATTGGATGCACCCTGCAGACTCTCCAGTTGTCCTCATCACTGGCGGGTCAGCCGGCATAGGTGCGGCTTGCGTCCGTAAGTTCCTGGCTGAAGGGTGGCGCGCCTCCGTTTTAGCGCTCGAGGACCAGAACCTTGAGTGGCTGGATACTCAGGGCATTGTCGTTACGGCCGGCGATATAACTTTGAACGAGGTACGCGAAACGGCTGTTCGAAGTACTCTTGCTGCCTTTGGCCGGATTGATGTACTCATAAACAGCGCAGGAGTGGGTCTGTATGCACCACCCACAGCAGTGCGCGCTGATCTGTTTTCGCGACTGTTGGAAGTCAATGTCATCGCTCCACTGGCGCTAGCTCAAATGGTGATCCCACCGATGTTGGAGAGAAAGTCCGGCGTGATCGTCACGATGGGATCCGTGGCAGGATATGTGGCCCTACCTTGGGCTGCAGCTTACTCCGCGTCAAAGGCGGCCCTCCATTCGTTACATGATGCATTGCGCGTTGAACTACGGCACACTCCGATAAACCTGATGAAGGTTTGCCCCGGTATCGTGAACACCAAATTTAGAGAACATGCTCTGGGTGGGAAGGCACCAGACCGAGTTCTTCATATCCGGCGCGTGGTCTCCCCAGAGGCAGTGGCTTCTGCAATCTTCGATGGTGTTAAGTCGCGGAGGAGGACCGTTTACGTGCCCGCAGTTGGCTGGCTGTTCAGCCTCCTCGGGCGGCTCGCCCCAGGCCTCATGGATTTCTATCTTTCTCGCTTCCAGCCGTATGACGAGGTGGTGGCTCGGTCCACTTACAACAATGAGAAAGCCGGAGACTGACGAGCATGATTGGGCACCAGAGCGTCACAATTCATCAGCCTAAGACTCGTTGGAGCATAGGTCGCCCCCGAACGCTGGCACGACTGGCTCTTATCGCTCTCGTCCTGGTTGTTGGTATTGCGATTCGGGCCCGACACCTCGACACGCGTCCGTTGTGGGTGGATGAAGCCGAGTCGTCCATTAACGCCCTTACGATCCTGGAACACGGCGTTCCTACCGACTCCTACCTCGGATTACCGATATACGAAAACACTCACGTCTGGTTTTGGCCAGAGAGTGAGGAATACGAGTTTAGAGACGTTAGCTACTCTGACAAGCATCTGGCGGTCTACCACGGTTGGCTTCCTCTCTATTCCATTGCTGCATCCTTCGCACTGCATGGAATCAAACCGGATATGCGCGACGCCTCCGTCTCTTCGAAGCATGACCTCACCAAGCAGAAGCGCAGGACCCGAGCTGCGCGATTGCCTTCGGTAGTCTTTGCGGCGCTTTTCTTGATCGTGGTTTTCATAGGCGGAAGGGTGATGTATGGTCGCGATGCCGGGTGGGTTGCGCTTGTGGTGGGCAGTACCTTCCCAACACAGCACCTCGAGATATCTAATCAAGCCCGCTACTACTCTGCTCAAATGGCCCTGACGACCGCGTGCTGCGTTTCGCTTTGGATGGTGATCAAGTCAGGGCGCTGGAGGGACATCTTGTTCATGGCAGCTTGCTACGTGCTGCTCTTTCATAGTCACCTGTTGGGTTTTGTCGGTGCTGCCACGATGCTGGCGCTTAGCACACCGATCGTGATCAGGCGCCACCCCGATTGGTTCAGAAAGTTGACTGTTTTCGGGATTCTTCTGTTGGTTGGAACCGTGCCGTGGATCATCGGAACGGGATTCTATCGACACCAGAGCAGGATTCCACGTGCCTGGCCATTGCTGCAATTCCCGAGGGATCTATTCCGGTATCCCCCCTTCAACCCCCGATACGCTGGTTTCGGTATCCTTGCAGCGCTAGTTGTGCTCTGCGTGTGGCTGTTCGTCAAGCCCGATTCTCGCAGGTTCGTTGAACCTCTTAAGAGACTCGGTCCCGTGATGCTGTTCACACTCGCGTGGGCGGCGGTCGGCTATACAACGTTCTTGTTTTTCATCCCCGCAGCTAGCTTTACGCAGAGTCGGATGAATTTCAGCTATTGGGGACCATGCTTCATTCTATTTGCGGCATGGGCTACAGCCTTGGCCCGCATCTTGACAGCTTCAAAATTAGGACGGATGACCGTAGTGACAGCGATGGTGCTGATGGTCTCCACGTTCTTTGCCGTCAGGCTTGCGTCTGTGAGCTTCCGGGTAACGGCTGCAGACAAAAACTCCCGCAAGGTGTTTACTTACGATCACATTCCGGGAACTGGGCGTTGGGATTTTTATCAAGCGATTTTCGAAAAGATTAACTCCATGAACCTGGACGCCGATGCCCGAATTTATTCAGCTCCGAATACACATCTGGTGATGACGTTCTATTCGGGACTGCCTATTCAGGACATTACGCCCGTTCGCAAGTCGTTTCTTGACTCCTATTCGGGTGACATCGTTTACGTGGACCCCGACATGGTGATGTACACTGGCATCCTAGATCCCGAGATCATACAGGAGATTGCGCTCGCAAACGGTCATTCCATCTCAGCCGAACAAGCAAGAGAGACTTCGATCCTGCTTTACACTCGCGACTACCGGAAGGAAATCTTGGAGGCGCTTGCTCCGGATCAGCCCACGGAACTCGAGCCAGTCCCTACTTTTCTTCTGCCGTTGCTTGAAACGCATCGCGTTAAGGTTGCTGAGATCTTCGCCCACGGTGGTTATGACCTGGTCACCAGGGGTCATCAGATAAAGAATTGGTCCGACTGGCTGGCAGTGCTCAAGTATCGCTTTGTTAATCCGGACGCGCGGCGTGGAGCTCAGGCTAATTTTGTTCAACGGATACGTAATTCCGATGCCATGATCCTCACGCGAGGAGGACACGCAGCCTTGTTTCGATCACCCTGGCATCCCCCGCTTCAAACGAGTCGGATCAACTTTCGAATCCTTCAGTAGACGACAACGGTGCCATCCTGGAATGATGCTGCTGGCTCAGCTTGTCGAGACCTCCGACCGCATCGCGAAAACCTCCAAGCGCCTTGAAAAGATCGAACTGCTTTCCTCATTGCTTCGACAACTCGAGCCCAACGAAGCGGAGATCTGCGTTGCGTACTTGTCGGGTCGTGCGAGACAGGGGCGCATTGGGGTCGGGTACGCAACTCTCGCTTCGGCCCGCCAGGAACCCGCATCGCAAGGTCGCATGACGCTCAAACAAGTGGACGATTCGCTCAGCGAAATCGAGGCGACCTCAGGCAAAGGTTCGACCCAGTTGCGCGCCGAAAGGCTCCGGGCCTTGTTCGCGCAGGCCACGACTGCTGAGCAGGACTTCCTGTTTCGATTGCTGATCGGCGAGCTCAGGCAAGGCGCCCTCGAGGGCATCATGGTGGAGGCCCTTGCGAAAGCGTCGGGTGCTCCAATCGACAAGGTCCGGCGTGCGGCAATGATGGCGGGCGACAGCATGGCGATCGCACCACGCCTGCTGACGGAAGGAGAGTCGGCGCTTCATGCCTACGATGTTCAGCTCTTCCGGCCCGTTCAGCCTATGCTCGCGCAAACTGCTGAGGATCTCGATGAAGCCTTCGAGGAGCTCGACAATCCCGCACTCGAGTACAAGATGGACGGAGCCCGCGTGCAGATCCACCGCTCCGGCGACCAGGTTGCCATCTACTCGCGACGATTGAACGAAGTTACAGAAGCCGTGCCCGAGATCGTGGACGCCGTGCAAGCTCTCCCCGCGCAGGACCTCATCCTCGATGGCGAGGTGATCGCGTTGCAAGACGATGGACGGCCTCGGCCATTTCAAGTAACGATGCGCAGATTTGGCCGGCGGCTGGATGTTGACGCGCTGAGATCTTCGCTTCCACTCACGCCGTACTTCTTCGACCTCTTATATGTGAACGGCTCCAGTCTGCTCGACGAGCCACAATCAAAGCGGTTCGAAGAACTCGTCCGGCTCGCACCCGCGCAAGTCATCCCACATCTCAACAACGCGACGCGAGACCAGGCACAGGCCTTTGTAGATCAGGCCTTCGAAGCGGGTCATGAAGGTGCCATGGCCAAAGCAACCAATGCTCCCTATGCTGCCGGAGCTCGAGGACAGAGCTGGCTCAAGATCAAGAAAGCGACGACACTCGATCTGGTGATTCTAGCCGCCGAGTGGGGCAACGGACGCCGGCGGGGCTTCCTGAGCAACCTTCACCTCGGTGCCCGCGACACCGTCAATGGCGGATTCCAGATGCTCGGCAAAACGTTCAAGGGTCTCACGGACGAGATGCTCGCCTGGCAAACGCAGGAGCTGCTGAAACTCGAGATAGCACGCGACTCCTACACTGTCTACGTCGAGCCGAAGCTCGTTGCGGAGATTGCCTTCAACGACGTCCAGGTGAGCCCGCATTATTCGAGCGGTCTGGCGCTGCGATTCGCTCGAGTGAAACGCTATCGTCCTGATAAGACGCCGGATCAGGCGGACACTTACGAGACCGTTCAGAAGTTGGCGGTTTCGGTCGACAATTGAGGTTGAAGCAGCTCGACCTCGTCGCCCTCGCGCACGATGCCTTCCTCGACAATGCGTGCATAAAAACCTGCGAGTCCCCAACGTGGACTCGAGAAATCACCCGCCTTCACCTTCGCATCGAACACTTGCTTTTGAATGCGGGGCAGATCCTCGCGATTGTAGACATTGAGCTGGTCGCAGGGTTGCCGCAGCTTGCTGATCTCCGCCGTACACTCGCCGATGCGATAGCGCTCGCCCAGGCGCACCGCGCGCCGATCCAGTCCGGCCACAGTGAAGTTCTCCCCGAGCGCGCCCGAGAAGATCTCGTAGCCCATTGCGTTGAGCTCATCGATCGCGCCCTGGGTGATCATCAACACCGCTTGATTCGGAGCGCCATGAAAGTTGGGATGCGCCACGGCATCGCCTTCGAGACCAAGCCTCGTCACGTAGCCGTGCTCGATCCGCCGCTTCGGAATTCCACCCCTGGGTGAAACGTTGATCTGCAATACTCGTCCGTTCATAAAACAAAAGGCCAGGTGACCTTTTCGATGCACCTGGCCCTCGCTAAGAAACTGCTTTTTCTTCCTTAAATGTCGTAGTAAAGGGCGAACTCGTAAGGATGCGGACGCAGACGAACCGCATCGGCTTCCGACTTCCTCTTGTACGCGATGAAGGTCTCGATAAGCTCTTCGGTGAACACGTCGCCCTTCAGCAGGAAGCCGTGATCTTCTTCGAGCGACTGCAGAGCTTCTTCGAGCGAAGCAGGCATCGAAGGAACCTTCTTGAGCTCTTCCGGCGACAGGTCGTAAATGTCCTTGTCGAGCGGCTGACCCGGATCGATCTTGTTCTGCACGCCATCGAGGCCGGCCATCATCATGGCAGCGAACGCCAGGTACGGATTCGCCGACGGATCCGGCGGACGGAACTCGACGCGCTTCGACTTCGGGCTCGCCGAGTACATCGGGATTCGAACAGCGGCGGACCGGTTGCGGCTCGAGTACGCGAGGTTCACAGGAGCCTCGTAACCGGGCACCAGGCGCTTGTAGCTGTTCGTGGTCGGCGCAATGATGGCCGCCAATCCACGAGCATGCTTCAACAGGCCACCGATGTACCACAGAGCCGTCTGGCTCAAGCCCGCATAGCCATCACCTGCGAACAGCGGATTGCCGCCCTTCCACAAGCTCTGGTGCGTGTGCATACCGCTGCCGTTGTCGCCGAACAGCGGCTTCGGCATGAAGGTGACCGTCTTGCCGTACTGATACGCCACGTTGCGGATGATGTACTTGTACAGCATCATATTGTCCGCAGACTTCACGAGCGTATTGAACCGCTGGTCGATTTCGCACTGACCGCCGGTCGCGACTTCATGGTGATGGCACTCGATCACGAGACCGGCCTTCACCATCACTTCCACCATTTCGGCCCGCAGGTCCTGGTAGTGGTCGGTCGGCGGCACCGGGAAGTATCCTTCCTTGTAGCGCGGACGATAACCAAGGTTGTTCTCGCGACGGCCCGCGTTCCAGCGGCCCTCTTCCGCGTCGATGTAGTAATAGCCGCTGTGGGCGTTCTGATCGAAGCTGACGTTGTCGAAGATAAAGAATTCGGCTTCAGCGCCGAAAAATGCGGTATCCGCCACACCGCTGTTCTGCAGGAACAGTTCGGCCTTCTTCGCAATCCAGCGGGGATCTCGGTCGTAATGCTGCCGCGTGATCGGATCGATGACGTCGCCCAACATCACGAGCGTCGGAATTTCCGAGAACGGATCCATGTAAGCCGTTGTCGGGTCCGGAATCAGCAGCATATCGCTCTCGTTGATCGCCGCCCAACCACGGATGCTCGATCCGTCGATGCCGAAGCCCTCTTCCATTGAATCTTCGTTCAGCATTCCAATCGGGTATGAGATGTGCTGAAGCAAACCAGGGATGTCAGTAAAGCGGATATCCACTTGGCGCGCATCGTTATTTTTGGCGAACTCGAGAAGTTCTTTCGCGTTCATTAATCCTCCAAGGGGTTGCTTACACGGCGGCCAGGGACAAGACACACGTCTAACCGTCTGTACGTCGGTAAGCGGTTAGGATACCGACCCAATCCCCGCTCCGTCAATGGTTTCGGGGCCCTTAGCGCGATTGAAACTTTTGAGGGATGGGGTAAAGAAAATTGATATCGCTGATTTCCGGGACAACCGCTCCTGCAACCGGTCCTGTCTCCGCCCGAAAGACCACGTCTGAGCCGTCCCCGATCACTCGGAACTCCGCAACGCCGTCCGCGTCCGTACTAACCACCGAGTCGCCCAACAGACCCTGTCCGTCAGCCACGATGCGCACGCAGGGGTATGGCAGGAGATTCACATCCGTTAGCCGGACCCGCACGATTCCGCTCTCCTCCGGGTTGGCCTCCAGCCGAACCAGCGTGGTGTTCTCCGGAAGAGACACCTGAACACGCGCCTCGACGGTCTCAAAGCTGGCGTCGTACGCCCGGAACTCGAGTTCGTCGACACCCTCGCGGATACCGCGCACCGCGAAGCTGACCGTGTTGGCACCCGGCGGAACCATTACCACTTCGGGCACCTCGACATTGCCGAAGCGGGATTTCACGAAAACGGAGAGCGGGAACCCAAATTTGTTCGCCATACTGAGCGTCGCAGAGATCTCGCTTCCAAGCGTGACACCTCCGGCGGGTGACAGCGACACCTGGAGTGCGCGCTTCAGACTCGTCTCCGCCCTGCCCTGCTCCCTCGTAGCTCGAACGAAAAAGGAGTCAAACGACTGCCGGTAGAGATCGATCTTCCGTATCGTCTCCGGCGCGATTGGCTCACTTTCCGGCTTGATCAGAACGAACGCGAACCGGAAGCGTCGCTGAGCCACCGTCGAATCCGGCGAACGCCTGCCTTCGACGGCGATCACCTCGTCGACGCTGAAATCACGCCGAGTCCCGCTGATGCCGATCCCGACCTGCGGCGCCCTCGCCGCCGCCGTGGATGCATTTGCGACGTAGAACATCGGGCCCACCTGATCGGGCGGCAACATCCCCATCAGGTAAAGATCGAACGGCGAGAAGCCCTCGACTGTTGCCGTGGTCAGGAATCGGGGATTTGCCCCAGGCCCCCGATCTTCAATGCGATTCCCCTCCAACAAAGAAGCTTCCGAGTTGAACGTAAAAGCCCAATGCGATGCCGATCGCCCAAGCAAGGGAAACGGATTGCCCGATTCATCGCCCCGCACACTCGCGAGCGCAAGAAACAGGTGTCCCGCTTCATGCCCGAGCACCGTCAGGGTCGTATCCCCCGAGATTCCTCGTGCCGGCACGATCGCGTTCGGATCGTCAGGATACTGAATCAGCGGTCCCATGTTCATAATGGCGCGCAAACGGCGCTTCGATCCGGTCTCCGTGCCGAGGTCGAGGGGCTGGTCGCCGACCCCGGTGATATGTCGATTCCGCACCGTCAACTCGAACGCAACCGCTCCAGGAGCCGCTGGGATTCCCGCCGAGTTAAAGAACACCAGGTAGTCGTAGGCGTCCTCGTGGTTCAGATAGAAGCGCTGTGCCGCCGTGAAAACGTCGACTTCATCGGTGTCCGTGAACCTCTCTGCCACCGTCGAGGCATACGGGCCCGGAGGAGCAATCGTCAGCGTCACAAACTGCGGACTGCCCTGATCAGCGCCCGGCGTGATACCGACCACGGCCTCCGACGTCCGGGTATCGAACGCATATTCGATCGTTCCGTTGGCATAAAGCCGGATCTGGAAACGCTGCGGCACGCCGCTAGCTGTCGCCGAGTACTCGCGGACATTGACCCATGAGAAGACGACCCTCCCAGCCTCCCGAGTCACGCGGATTGCCCCACTGACGGATGGATCGAGGTCGCGAAACAGACCCGCGATGCGGGGCGGTCCTCCATGCAGCCGGCCCAGCGACCGGTCCGTGGTCCCGGCCTCGCCGCGTCCGAACGTCAAGTTGCCATCCGAGTTCACGTACGCCGCGTTCCACTGCCGTCCGAAAAACGGAAACGAAAAGGGCAGCACGGTTCGACGGCTGTCGTCATCTCCGATCTCCTCGACCACTTCGCCCGCCTCCGCAACAGCCGCATCGTAGTTCCCCTCGCCGACCTCCAACCGGTAACGATCGACGGCCGTGGACTCTGGAACAAATCGCAGCAATCTTCCGTTCAAATTGAAGGAGTTTCGGCGTGCGACGACACCCTCGGTATCAGACAGCACGGCAATGTCACCCCGGTCGGGCTCGACAGCGGCTCGTGACGACCGCGCGCCCGCAGTCTTCAGTCGAAACTGAACCTCGGCTTGATTGCGCTTGTGTCGAGCGAGTTCCTCGAATGTTTTGGCGCTGTGTGTGCCGCAAATAACCGGGTCTTCGCGGGCGGTAAGAACAGCCGAACACAGAACGATTGCGGCCAGAATACGAGAACTACTCATACGGATACCGAACCAGGTAATAACATTGTATTCAGGACAGGGGATCCTCAAAATTAATGGCCTTTTGCACCAACTGCGGTAACCAAGTCTCGGACGACGCGCGTTTCTGCCCTTCGTGCGGGCAAGCAGTGACGGCTGCTGCAGCAGCTGGCGCCGGACCAGTACCTCCACAGGGCACGCCCGGCTACGGCAGCGGCTACCCGAATACCGGATTCCAGGGCGGCGGAGTGCCGTTCCCACTCGAGTACTCAATACAGGGCGACAATCTTCAGGTCGCCCGCGTGCGATTGAAGCCGGGTCAGGAGATTTACGCTGAAGCCGGCAAAATGCTATACAAAACGCCGCAGGTGCAATGGGAAACCCGCATGAGCGGCAACAGCCTCGGCCAAAAAATCTGGGGTGCCGTCAAACGCAAGCTCATGGGTGAGTCGCTTTTCATGACTTACTTCCGAACCAATATGGAAGGCGAGGTCGGGTTCGCGGGCAGCTATCCCGGGCGCATCCAGGTCTTCGAGTTGGCCCCCGGCCAATCGGTGCTCGTGCAG
>DASQVJ010000255.1:0-13017 GCA_035640835.1 Bryobacteraceae bacterium | reverse complement strand
CGCGCTGCAGCCGGTTGATGTCGCCCCAGGCGACCTGCCAGGTTCCGAAGGTGGATTCGAGCGATCCCATCGCCTTCTCGAGGCTCTGGAGCATGGCCGTGCCGGTGGTGCGCTCCGCTTCCGGGAGACGGTCGACCGTGCGCACCCATTCGATGAAGAGAGATGTCGGTTTCGAATCGACCCGGCTCACTCGATCCCAGGCCTTCAGCATCGCGATCGGTGCCGCAAGCTTTTGAGGACGCCCGGCTCCCTCGAACGCAGCGACCAACTCGGGCACCTGCTCGATCGCCCTTTGAACCGTAGTATCGGTTGCAAACGCAGTCCATTCATCGAAGCTGAATTTCCGTGTGCCGCTCAGGATCCGCCGGCCGCTGCGCGCTCGCCAGTTGTCCTTCTCCGTCGCCATGTACACCGGATACTTGCCCTTCGGCCATTCGAGACCGTCGGTCGTGAGATAGGGATCCGAGTTGCTGTTGAGCAGCCATCCAAAGGGCGGATTCAAGATCCTGGGCAGATCGGCGATCTCGTGGATTCCTTGCCAGTCCGTCTCAGGTGTGCTGCCGTCGACAGGCTTGCTCCAGTCATATGAGGGATTGCGGCGCGGGATCTGGTTGCCATGCAGATAGTAAATGTTGCCCTCGCGATCGGCGTAGAGCGTGTTCGAACCCACCAGCTTGCGGCGCGCCAACGCAGCCTCAAACTCGCGCAGGTTCCGAGCCTTGGCCATGGCAAATCTTTGCTCGAGCTCTCCGGCATCGTGACCTGCCACGGCGATCGAAGCGACGCGACCAGTACGCTTCGATACGACCGGCCCATGATGCGTTTTCAGGAGCACCAGCTTTCGGACCTCGACTCCTCCCGGTACCTTGACCCGAACCTCGTCCGTCCACTCGGTCGCCAGACGATGGCCCGCACCATGCTTGTACGCAAGCGGCTTCTGCGGGTCGTCGAACGCTTCGATGTAAGTTGTCGTCGTGTACGAGTTGTTGTTGGTGTGGCCCCAAGCCATTCGCTCGTTGTGACCCGAGCGAATGTACGGTGTCCCCAGGATAGCGAAGCCCCCGACGTTTAGGCCCTCGCGGCTCCGCAGATGCGCTTCGTACCGCTGGCCACCGCCAAAGAGACCTACGTGAGGATTCAGGAAGACCAGAGGCTTTCCGCTTGTGGACCGGGCACCGGACACAGCCCACATATTCGAGCCATCCCGAGTGCCGGCGTAAATGAGATCGTCCCGGAGCAGGGAAGCGGACGGCGTCAACGGTGATGGCCCAGGCACAATAAAATCGGACGCGCGAAAACCGGCGGCCCTGGCTTCTCCTGCGGGCACACCACGCTCCAGAGCAAAGATGAACCAAGGCTCAAAACGCTCGAGCAGCCTTGGCTTCGTTTCGGCATGTTTGGCGAGCCAAAAGTTCACACCTGCCGCGAGGGCATCCGCGATCGCCCGGATACGAGGAGAAGCGGCAGCATACTCGGCTTGCGCTTGACGGTTGATCTCGAACATCCGATTCAGCACGTCACCAGCGATTGCCTCTTCGCCATATAGCTCAGCCGCACGACCCGTGATGCGGATGTAGTCTTCCTCGAGCTGCCAGAAGTTGTCTTCAGCCTGCGCGTACATCAGTCCGAACACGGCGCCTGCATCGGTCTTCGCATCGATGTGCGGGACTCCCCAACGATCGCGAACAATGGTGACGGATTTGGCCAGTTCCTCAGGTTTCGGTCCTGCTGAGACAGAGATCGACACCAGGCACAACACGGCCCACGCGAAGCGACGCAAGCTTTGATGCATGTGTCACAGGGTAGCGCACCCGGAAGGAACCGCAACCAACCGGCCGAAGTAAGATTAGCGCGGTACCTCGTGGAACGCTGCGTAGAGCTTCTCGTAGCTGGTGGACAGATCTTCGGGAAGCACACGGGTCTCGGCAACTGTCGTCATGAAGTTGGTGTCGCCCGGCCAACGCGGAAGCACATGCATGTGGATGTGGCCGGCGATACCCGCACCCGCACTCTCACCAATGTTCATGCCGAGGTTCAGCCCGGGCGCACCATAGGCCCTTCGCAGATGTCTTTCGGACTCGCGAGTCAAGTCCATCATCTCGAGGACGGCTTCACGGGATGCAGCCTCGAGCGTCGCCACGTGCTCATAAGGGACCACCATCAGGTGGCCCGCTGAGTACGGAAAGAGATTGAGGATCGCAAAGCAATGCTTGCCCCGATACAAGACGTAGTTCTGCCGATCCTCCTCGGGCGTCTGATCAGGATTGCCTCGAATGCAGAAGATGCATTCTTTCGGGGGGTTCTGCTTAGTGACGTATCCGTAGCGCCATGGACTCCAAATATGGTCCATGCTACTCGTTCTTGTTCGTGGGAGCCGGCTCCGGAGGTACGGGAGCTTCGGCTGAATCGGGATTCCCTCCAGCAGCGTTCGTCTCACGGGCGGTGGATGCGTTCACCAGGTCCTTAAGCTCCTTGCTCGGCTTGAAATAGGGAATTCGTTTTGAAGGAACTTCCACACGGGTGCCGGTCTTCGGATTCCGACCAACGCGGGGCTGACGCTGACGCGTTCGGAAGCTACCGTAGCCGCGGATTTCGATTTTGTCGCCTGCTCGCAGAGACCTCACAATGGCGTCAAAGATTGCATCGACGATGACCTCGGAATCCTTGCGCGTCATTTCGACGACGCGCGACACCTCCTCAATGAGGTCTGCTTTAGTCATGCGGTCTCGCCTCCCTGTTCGTCCAACTCTTGTTTAGTATTCGTCGTTTTCGTGCGACTGGGTGACTACTTCCTCAATTGAAACAGTTGCTGCCGATGCCTGCCTGTGATAACCGCTAAGACGGTTTCTCTCTTCATCATCAGCGAGCGCACGGATGCTGAGACCGATCTTCTTCTCGGCTTCGCTCATCTTGATAATTTTGAAATCGTACTCCTCACCCAAAACTAGCGGCGGTTCACCTTTTCGACGCTCGTTTCCGGAAGGAATTTCGGAATTATGGCACAGGCCCTCGACGCCAGGACTCAGCTCTACGAAGACGCCAAAGTTCGAAGCCCGGCACGCCTTGCCGCGGACAACATCGCCTACCTGATGCTGGCGGAAGAACGTCTCCCACGCATCAGGCTGTAGCTGTTTGATGCCCAATGAGAGCCGTCGATTCGCAGCGTCGATCTGTAGAACAGCCGCCTGAACCAGTTGCCCCTTCTTCAACACTTCAGACGGATGAGCGACTCGCTTGGTCCACGAAAGATCGGAGATGTGCACCAGCCCGTCGATGCCTTCTTCGATTTCAACGAAAGCACCGAAGTCGGTCAGCTTGCGCACACGGCCTTCCACCACCGAGCCGATGCTATATCGATCCGCAACTGTGGTCCAGGGATCCGCTTCCAGCTGTTTGATGCCTAGAGAAATGCGCCGCTCCTTCGGCTTCACTTCGAGCACGACAGCTTCCACTTGGTCGTTGACCTTCACCACGCGCGACGGATGCTTCATGCGCCGGCTCCAGGTCATTTCAGAAATATGAATGAGACCTTCGACGCCGTGGTCCAATTCAACGAACGCGCCGTAATCCGTAATACTAACCACGCGACCGATGACTTTCATACCCGGGGCAAAACGCTCTTCCACGTTTTCCCACGGATCCGGCGTTACCTGTTTCAACCCGAGCGAAATGCGCTCGCGTTCACGGTCGAATTTAAGAATTTTAACCGTAATCTCGTCGCCGGCCTGCACCGCTTCCGAAGGATGGCTGATGCGTCCATGCGACATGTCGCTTACATGGAGCAGGCCGTCAATCCCGCCAAGATCAACAAAAGCGCCGTAGTCGGTGAGATTTTTAACCACGCCTGTAACAATCGCACCCTCGTTCAAATGCTCCAGAGCGGTCGATTTTCGTAGCGTTTCTTCCTCGGCGATGGCGGCCTTCCGGCTCACAACCACATTGCCGCGGCTCCGGTTCAGCTTGATTACTTTAACCGGGATGTCCTGCCCGACGAACATATCCAGGTTGTGGATGGGCCTTGTGTGGACCTGCGAGCCCGGCATAAACGCCTCGACACCCACATCCACCAGCAAGCCGCCCTTGGTTTTTCCCGTTACGCGGCCTGAGATCGTGAGATTGTCCTTATGCGCAAGCTCCAGATTTTCCCAGGCTTTTGCCGCTTGAATACGCCGATAGGACAGCAGTACATAGCCCTGCGGCCACTGACTGGTCCGGTCGACCATTACCTGGATGGAATCCCCGGGCTGCACCGGAATGGACCCATCCGGTAAACGCACCTGCTCCAGCGGAATCAGGCCCTCGTTCTTATACCCAATGTCGACAATTACTTCCTTGTCCGTGATCGAGAGGACATGTCCCTCAGTGAGCTCGCCTTCCGTAGGGGGCGCAAAGTGGCTGTAGTCATCGATTAGCTGCGCGTATTCGGCTTCCGAGCTGTTGCCGGGCGAGTCCTGCAGCCGGTCCTCTTCGTTGTTCGTCATGCCAGATACTCCGAGTATCACTGCGACTTCAACGGCTCGCTACACGATCGGACGAAAACTTGCCTAACGCGGGAATTATCTCGAGCTAAGTGCGACAAACCATTGATACATCAGTACTTCAGAAATATAGCGGAGGCGCTAACCCGCTGTCAACTCAATGGTTTCCGACCTTTCGCCTCAATCGGCTGCCATAGAAGTCGCAGTTTTGGCGAGCACATAAGGCCCCTCTGGGATCAGCGCCACCTCGGCGTGCGGCCTTAAACCCTCAGTCAAAGCAGATACAGCGTCTGCGGGATCGTCGAAACACCTGCCCCACAGCTTGCTTCTATCGTCTTGCGGCAAGCCGGGAGCATAAAACAAAACTTCTGCCTTTTGTGTTACGAGCGCTAATTTCTCCAGTTGCCATTGGTCGACAACAACAGGGTTGTTCGCCAGAAGCGATAAGAATTCCTGCGCGGAGTTTGTCAGCTGGAGCATTTTTCGAAACTCCTGTGCGCCCGCGCCCTCACCGCATTCCGCTACTACCAGTATGCGTCCACCGGGCTTCACGATGTGTTGAGCCGCCGTCACACCCTTGATTGCCTGATAAAAGGTGAGGTCCAGCGGATAGCCCGCTGCGCTCGTGATCACAGCATCCACCGGCTCCGGCAGATTCTCGAGCATGACGCGCGACACAAAGCGCATCCCGGCTGCATGGGCTTCCTCAGGCTGACCCGCAAACACACTCGCGATCTCCCGTTTTCTCGTCAGTGCCACGTCGACCAGAAAATCGTGCCTCGCCATGCGGGCGATTTCAAGCAATTCGCGGTGTAGCGGGTTGTCCTGAACAGAACCTTCGATCGCTCTGTTATCGCGCATGAACTTCGGACTGTGTAGAACCTTGATGGTCTCCTGCGCCGCAAGGCCCGGGGCAATCAGCTTGCGGCCGCCCGAGAAGCCCAACATTAAGTGCGGCTCAATGAATCCAAGCGTCAGATGAAGGTCTGCGGCTACGAAGCGCTCATCAATATAAACCGGTGTTCCCGACGTGGTCTTGCCCAGATAGCGGTGCTCGCTGAGCTCACGTGCGTTGTGGTTCACGACACGGTATTTTTGCGCGATCGATGATCCAAGGATCTCTGTAATTTCGCTTTCTGTAGCAGGACGGTGCAAGCCGGTGGCGATCAGGATTGTTACCTCACCAGGATCGATCCCCGCCGCCTCGAGTTCATCGAATACATGAGGCAGCACCGTTCGATTCGGAGCCGGGCGCGTGATGTCGCAAACCGATATCGCGACACTCCTGCGCCCCCGAGCTACCTGCGCCAAGGGTGGCCCGGCAATCGGCTGGCGGAGTGCGGCAACAATTGCCGCATGACTATCCGGAACGGGCTCTGCAGAGCGAGCCTCAAGCAGCCGATAGGTGAGATTGTCCGGAAGCCGGAGCGTTAAACCGGTCTTGCCGAACGCGAAATCCACGAGCATACGGTAAACGTATCACGTTGCGGCCGTTGGAAGGGGAATTGCATCAAAGCCAGTGGGAGGGCGAGATGTCGGGGGCGTTGTTAATCGGTATCATCTTGGGATTCGTGATCTTCAGCATGTTTTTGTCGACGCTGACCATGGCTCCGAAAGCGCGTGAGCTGAGGCAAGACGACACAGACACTGTTACCTTTCCCTCGGTTTAAACTAGCGGAATGCTCCGCTCCCTCTTTGCAGTCATCTTTCTTGGCTGTAATCTTTCTTTCGCACAGTCCTACGACCTGCTGATTCAGAATGGCCGTATCTTCGACGGCACCGGCAATCCCTGGTTCTATGGCGATATCGCGGTTCAGGGCGACACCATTGTTCAAGTAGGGCGCATCCCCCCAAAAGCCACAGCCAAGCAGCGCATCGACGCAAAGGGCCAAGTCGTTTCTCCCGGATTTATCGACATTCATAGTCATGCGAGGCGCGGCATATTTCTCGTGCCTTCAGCCGAGAACGTGATTCGCCAGGGAGTCACCTTGGTCGTCGAAGGGCCCGACGGCTCTTCACCGATCCCCCTCAAGCCTTTCTTTGAAAAACTGGCGGCGATCAAGTTCGGCGTAAACTTCGCGATGTTCGCGGGGCAGGGCAGTATTCGCGAAGCGGTCATGGGTACGCAGAACCGCCCGGCAACTCCCGAAGAACTCGAGAAGATGCGCGAGCTCATGCGCGATGCGATGCGCGACGGCGCCTTTGGAATGTCTACCGGACTCTTTTACGTTCCTGGTAACTTTACTCCGCCGGACGAGGTGATTGAAGTCGCGAAGGTTGCCGGCGAACTCGGCGGCATTCACATCTCGCATGTGCGCGATGAAGCGGAAGGCATCATCGACAGCACGAACGAGACGATCCGCATCGGCGAACTCGGCCACATGCCGACCCAACTGACTCATCACAAGGTCATGGGCAAACCCTATTGGGGACGCAGCAAGGAAACCCTCCGACTGGCGGACGAAGCCCGCGCCCGCGGTGTCGATGTGACGGCCGATGCTTACCCGTACGATGCATCGAGCACGGGCACCGGAGCACTTTTCCCGCAGTGGGCGCTCGAAGGGGGCCTGAAATCTCTGCGCGAGCGGCTCGGCGCTCCGGACTCCCGCGCCAAAATCAAAGCCGAAATCGTGAACCGCATCATGACGGCCCGCGGCGGTGGTGACCCGAAGAATGTCGCGCTGGCGAGCTGCGATTTCGACAAGACGCTCGCGGGCAAGAACCTCGCGCAACTCACGGAAGCTCGCGGCCAGAAGCCGACGGCTGAGAATGCCGCCGAAACCGCCATTGACCTGCAAAGCAAGGGCGGATGCTCAGCCGTTTACCATGCCATGTCGGAAGAGGATGTCGAGCGCATTCTACGCTGGCCCCACACCATGATCGCCTCCGACGGCGGCATCCAGGTGATGGGCGAAGGCGTTCCGCACCCACGCAGCTACGGCACATTCGCGCGCGTTCTCGGCTACTACGTCCGGGAGAAGAAAATCCTCACGCTCGAAGACGCGATTCGAAAGATGACCAGTCTTCCGGCGGACCGCTTGAATCTGGGCGATCGAGGCATTCTCCGTCCCGGCATGAAGGCCGACATTGCGGTGTTCAATCCCGCAACAGTGGTCGATAAGGCGACATTCGAGAATCCCCATCAGTACGCAGAAGGGGTCTCACACGTGGTCGTGAACGGTAAGTTGGTGCTGTCGGCAGGGAAGATGACGGGCGAACTGCCGGGCCGTATTCTCTACGGCCCAGCAAAAGAGTAGCTACTTAACCGCAACCAGCGAGATGCTGTTCGGCTTGCCCGCAGCCGGAGGCGTTGGCTGCACTGTCGTACGCGTTGGCGGGACCGTTCCGAAGAACGACGCGTACGTCTTGTTCATCGTCGCGAAGTTGTTGATGTCGTCGATATAGACATTCGCGGCCACCACGTTGTCCATCGTCAGGCCCTGCGCCGTCAACTCGGCCTTGAGCCCATCCAGGACTTCCTGGGTCGTACCAGTCTTCATCGACAGGAAGAAAGTGTCTTTGGCATTCGCGACGCCACTGATCTCGATATTCGCACCCATCGGAATCGCTGCGACCGGCACATACGCGCGCGCCGTTCCGGTTTTCAGATGCTTTTCCGCAGCCTTACGCACTTCCTCTAGCGGCATCTTGTCCGTGTAGTAGATATTCACGAACTGCAAGTCGCCGAGATTCATACGCGCTTGCTTCATCACTTGAGTCGCACGATCGAACACCATCTTCGCCTGGTCCGATATCTTCGCCGGCATGCGATTCGAGTCCGCATCGCGCCCGAGGATACCCGACAGATAGAGCCGCTCACCAGCCATCATCGCGGGCGAAATCGGGACCGGATTGGTGCCGGTGAACGACACCACTTTCTTCTGCGCCAAGTCCCGAACCGCGACTGCCGCGATCTCGACAGGCGTGTCCGTCGGCATGCGAGTCACACCGACCGTCGAACGAGCCGGCGGGTTCTTCGGGAAGTACGTGGCGTACACCTCGTTCATCTTGTCGTAGTTCGCTATGTCGGAAAGATATGCCTGCGTGTACACGACGTGCTCCATGGTGAGACCCGCCGCCTCCACAATCAGCTTGACGTTCTCGAGGCACTGCTTGGTCTGCGCTTCGATACCTTCCGGCAGCTTGCCGGAAGCGTCGCGCGCCCCTTGCCCCGAAACGTAGAGGAAACCGCCGGCCAGCACGCCCGGACTATACGGACCCACCGGCTTCGGACCCGGAGGAGCGATCTGCTGCCGCTCCACACCCATCAATAAGCCCGCGCAAGCCAGGAGAAGAGCTGTGGCAGTCCTCACTTGATCTCCATGATCTCTTTTTCTTTCGTTTTAGCCAGCTGATCGATCTTCTGAATGTAGGAATCGGTCAGCTTCTGGATCTCATCGTGCGTGCGCTTGTCGTCGTCCTCGCTGATCAGCTTGTCCTTCAGCAGCTTCTTCACCTGCTCATTCGCGTCACGGCGCACATTGCGCAAGCCGACACGATGGTCCTCGGCGATGCCCTGGAGCTTCTTCACGAACTCTCGGCGGCGCTCTTCGGTCAACTGAGGAATCGGCACGCGGATGATCTTCCCGTCGTTGCCCGGATTCAAGCCAAGATCGGAGTTGCGAATCGCCTTCTCGATCATCCCGATCTGACCGGCATCCCAGGGTTGGATCGTGATGAGAAACGGCTCGGGTACATGCAAAGTGGCCAGCTGATTGATGGGAGTGGCTTGGCCGTAGTAGTCGACAGTGACACTGTCCAGCAGGTTAACGGAGGCACGGCCCGTTCGAAGACTCGCTGCGGCATGTTGTAGGTCCGCAATCACCTTTTCCATCCGCGACTTGGCGTTGTTGGTGATGTCCTTGGTCGTCTTGGGCGACGCACCTGCACTTGGTTCGGCTTTCATGGTCTTATTCGCTTTGAATCAATGTCCCTAGCGGCTCACCGCGAGACATTCGCATTATATTTCCGGGCGTGTTCAAATTGAACACCAGGATTGGAAGGTGATTGTCGCGGCACATGGCGACAGCGGATGCGTCCATCACCTTCAATGACCGGGAGAGGACGTCGGTGTAGCTGATCGTGTCGTAGAGGACGGCGTCGGCGTGCTTCAGAGGGTCCTTATCATAGACGCCGTCTACTCGTGTCGCCTTCGCGACCACATCGGCATGAATCTCGAGAGCGCGAAGGGTTGCGGCTGTGTCGGTGGAAAAGTAAGGATTCGAGGTGCCCGCCGCGAAAATGACGATGCGTCCCTTTTCGAGGTGCCGGATGGCGCGGCGGCGTATGTACGGTTCAGCCACCTGGTGCATTGCGATAGCTGTCATCACTCGAGTCGGTACACCTTCCTTCTCGAGCGCATCCTGCAGTGCGAGGGAGTTGATCACCGTGGCGAGCATTCCCATGTGATCGCCGGTGACACGATCCATGTTCTTCGCAGCGGCCTGGATTCCACGAAAAATATTGCCGCCGCCGACCACCAGACCGATTTGCAAACCGGTCCGGGCTACTTCTGCAATTTCTGCGGACAAGGCTCTCACCTTGTCCGCATCGATCCCAAAACCTTCCGCTCCTGCAAGTACTTCGCCGCTCAGCTTCAGCAATACGCGTTGGTAAGGCTTGGGGGCGCCGTTCGAGTTGGGATTCCCGGCCGGCATACGCCTACTCGGGTGAAACTCCGGAGGTCGCCGGTGCCGTCGGAGCACCGGGGGGCACGGCCGCGGACCCGTCGGCTTCGCTCTGGTCTTCCAGCGGCGCCGTTTCGCCAACCTTGAAGCGTGCAAACCTCGCCACCATGATGTTCTCGCCCACCTTGGCGATCTTCGAAGCAATCATCTGGCCAATGGTGACCGTGTTGTCCTTGATGAACGGCTGCTCGAGCAACGCGACTTCCTCGTAGAACTTCGCCATGCGGCCTTCCACGATCTTATCGAGCATCTTCTCAGGCTTGCCTTCCTGGAGCGCGCGAGCTTTGTAGATTTCGCGCTCGGCGTCGATGGCTTCCTGGGTCACGTCTTCCTTGCGGATGAACTTGGGATCCGCTGCAGCCACCTGCATGGCGATATCCCGAACCAGTTCCTGGAAATCATCTGTGCGAGCCACAAAGTCCGACTCGCAGTTCACTTCCACCATGACGCCCAGTTGCGAACCCGGGTGGATGTAGGTGCCGATCACGCCTTGCTTGGTCGCGCGCGAAGCCTTTTTGCTGGCAGACGCGATGCCCTTCTTGCGTAGAATGACCGCTGCCTGCTCGACATCACCGTTGGCTTCTTCGAGCGCCTTCTTGCACTCCATCATGCCTGCGCCGGTCATTTCGCGCAGTTGTTTGACTGTAGCTGCGGTAATCTCCGCCATTTTTGCTTGAACCTTCCCGTACCGATAAATTTGTGTCTTATAGAGGGCGGGGAACCAGGCTCCCCGGAGTTGGCACACCTCTGGCGGCGTCGAAAACCGCCAGAGGCCGCTCAAGAAACTGCTGCTTTATACGATTCTACTTCTCGCTGACGGCAGATTCCTCGGCAAAGGTTTCCGAGGCTGCATTCTTTTTCGGCAGCGATACCGACGGCAGGTCTTCGTCGGAGATGCTCTCCGACATAAGCTGCTCGGCGTACTTCGGATCGAGGTACTGCGAGTACTCGGTGTGATCCTCGATGCCCATGATCTGCGCGGGCTCTTCCGTGACGATCTTCTCGGCCACGAAGTCCTGCTCGGTAGCAAGCGCACGGCCTTCGATCACCGCGTCCGAAATCTTGTTCGTGAACAGGCGAATGGCGCGCAATGCGTCGTCATTGCCGGGAATGACATAGTCGACCTCGTCCGGATCGCAGTTGGTATCGACAACGGCCACCACGGGGATTCCCAGACGTCGCGCTTCCTTGACGGCAATGGCTTCCTTATTCGAATCGACCACGAACATCAGGTCGGGGAGACCCGGCATGTCCTTGATACCGGCAAGGTCGTTCGAGAGGTGCTTGCGCTCGCGGTCAAGCCGGATTGCTTCCTTCTTACTGCGGCCTTCCCAGTGGCCTTCGGCGGCCATCTGCTCGAGCATTTTCAGGCGTTTGATGGATCGCTGTACTGTCACCATGTTGGTGAGCAGTCCGCCCAGCCAACGCTGGTTGATGTAATACATCCCGCAGCGTGATGCCTCTTCGGCAATCGCTTCCTGTGCCTGACGCTTGGTTCCGACGAAAAGTACGTTCTTGCCTTGGGCGGCCATCTCACCGACGTACCGCATGGCATCCTTGAAGAGCTTGAGAGTTTTCTGGAGGTCTACGATGTAGATCCCGTTGCGTTCGCCAAAGATGTACTCCTTCATCTTTGGATTCCAGCGCTTGGTCTGGTGCCCGAAATGAACGCCCGCTTCGAGCAATTCTTTCATTGAAATAGACGGCAAAGTTTCTCCTTACACGAGTCTGCCCAGCAGGCGGTCCAAAGCGAGATTTGCCTGACATGGGGTTGGAACCTGCAAAAACCAAGCCTCGAGGGATTGGAAGAGGTCAGGTTGAAGCTACAGGACTTAAACGGTGGGCAGGGCAGCGGGGAGAGAACGTCGATGCTGCCCTGTCGCGTTACCGCTTGGAGAACTGGAATCGCTTGCGTGCGCCCTTCTGCCCGTACTTCTTGCGCTCGTGCTGACGGGGGTCACGCGTGAGGAAACCAAAACCTTTCAGTTTGCCACGCAGCTCGACGTTGAACTCAACGAGCGCGCGTGCAATCCCCAGACGAATCGCGCCGGCCTGGCCCGCGATGCCACCGCCGTCGGTCAGGATGAGGACGTCAAACTTGTCAGAGGTTTCGGTTGCCAGGAGAGGCTGGCGAACCATGGCCCGTGCACTCTCCGTAGTGAAATATTGCTCCAGGGCTCGCCCATTGATCGTAATGGTGCCCTTGCCGGAACGGAGGAACACGCGTGCCACAGAGGTCTTGCGGCGTCCCGTCCCGAGATGTTGTACCAATGCTGCCACTCGGTCTCCTTGCTAAATCGACATGGGGGCGGGTTGCTGCGCCTCGTGGGGATGCTTGTCGCCGGCGTAGACGTTCAGCTTGCGATACATCTGTTTGCCAAGCTTGGTCTTCGGCAGCATTCCCTGGATGGCGAGTTCCACCATCCGCTGAGGGCGAGTCGCCCGCATTTTCTTAGCCTGCACCTCCCGCAATCCACCCGGGTACCCCGAGTGCGAGCGGTAAATCTTCTCTTCTTCCTTCTGACCGGTCAACCGAACCTTATCCGCATTGATCACGATCACGTGATCCCCAGTGTCCACGAAGGGCGTATAGACCGGCTTGTGTTTGCCCATCAGAATCATCGCCACTTTGCTGGCGAGACGTCCCAGGACAACGTTATTTGCGTCTAGAACGTGCCACTTACGAGTGATAGCGTCCTTCGACGGGAACTGCGTTTTCATATAGACAGACGTATCTCCCGACTCTCTTACAAACACTCAAGTGTACCGAAACGCGGTTGAAACGTCAACGATGGCGTCGGCTGGGTAGAGGGTCAGTTTGACTAACTCGATAACATCTAAGGTTGATGATG
>DASQVJ010000254.1:0-4874 GCA_035640835.1 Bryobacteraceae bacterium | reverse complement strand
GCTGGACCCCCTGAACCACGGTGATCACCTGCCGTGTGTCTCCCCCCAGGGCATTGCCGTTGACCGTCACGCTTACAGGCTGACCGAACGACGTGAACTTGACGATGCCGTTTCCGGCTTCAAACTGCACGTCTGCTCCCCCGACACCGCTGGGATCCGGTGCGGTGCTCGACTGAACCAGCTTCAGCCCAATCTTGTTTGTGCTGGCAAGACGGTTGAACTCGCTGAGAGCATTGGCAAAGACAGAGGCCCACACTCCCCCCGTGACACTCTTTCCTGCGAACACGCTCAACGTTTTGGTGTTTCGGATCGGATCTTCCCATTGCGTAGCCATCGCTCCTCCCGACTCAGCCCACCCTGCCTCCGCGTCCGTCAAACCGGCAGCTAATCGACTCGATCCTGATGGTGGTCGCTTTCTCACGCTGGACCATCTCGTCGTCCAGCGACGCGATGGTCATCTTGCCCACGATGTTGTCGGCTTGAGTCTGATAGCTGCGATTGATGATGTTGCGCTTCCTTTTATAGGCAAGAACCGCAGCCGCTGTGGACGGTCCATAGCGCTTTGAGGCGAGCTCCTCCGAATCAATGCGAGCGCCGTCGAGCAAAGCCACAGCGGTTTGAATTTTGCCGACATAGTCTCCAGTGCACCCCGGCGTAACATGCGCAGGATCCGACACAAGGCACGCCTGCAGCCGAGTGTCTTCGCTGAGTAGTTTGGATCGTAACGGCATAGCTCTCCTTCCTTGACTACTTCTTGTCCAGTTTGCGGATCACATCCAAGTTCAATTTCAGACCGCCGCTCACTTCAGTGCCGACGGAGAAATCCCCGTCGTCGGGGTTGAGTTGCAACGCGACCTCGCCACCAACGGTTAGGTCGAGTACGTCCTTTACCAGCCGAAAGCTAACTTCGTTTCCCAAACCGACACCAAATGCCCCTCCCTGTGCAATCTTCAGGCTGGCGGCAGGAGAGAGGGGTGATAGAAAGCCGCCAAAGAATTTCGGCGCATCCGTATAGGTGCCCTTGGCGGCCCCCTCCCACATCCACGAATGTCCCTGGCGTACCGGCAATTTGCGGCTGAACTCAAACTCACCCGAGAACTCGAATCCGCCCTTACGAAAGATGACCGCTTCGGCCGAGAAGGTCGCGGAAGATCGCGCCCCTTCCGGCTCGTCGAGCTTGAGTTGAAACCAGGGCTTGAACTCGTGTTTCAGACCCGGACTCACCGAAACCTCGAAGGTGAGTCCCTCCTTTTCTTCGTCTTGGTCAGCGCCGACGACGGGCGTTCCCTTTGCCTTGGAAAGGGGAAGCGCGAGTGGTCCGTTTCGGATCGGCATGCTCAGCGCCGGCTCGCTTGCACGCCCTCGAATGCGACCTTCGCCCTCGAAGTCTGTTGTAAACGTCAGATACGGGAAGAGTAGGAATGAGGTGATCGGACCGACGATGCCATCCGGCTTGACCCCGTTGAGCCGCTGAAATTCGACCACCATGGCCTTCGTCTTCGGCCCGTAGATCGCGTCTTCCTTGAGTCGCTGCAACGGTGGATAGGAAAGCCGATTGTTCGGAACGAGCATCCGCCGGTTCAGCGACTGCTGTACACGAAGAACATGCGTACCGGTGGAACCAATTGTCAGCAGTTTCAGAGCAGGTCCGCCTCCCTCGGGATTCAGAGATTACAGCAAAAACTGCACTCCTGTGGATCTCTAACCAGGCAAAGCGGAAAATCAGAGGTTGGGCCGCCAGCGATGCTTCGCGGGTCGATCATCGCCGGCGACTGGAGCTACCAGGCTAACGGCTTCCGTCCGATATCTCGAAGCTGACGCTCGCCACGAATTGACGCGGCGGATCCGTCGTGAGGTAGGCCTCGGCGGTGTATCGGCCCGCCGGCAGAGGTTGCGATGTGCCGAGCGGCGCCTGCACCACCCAGTTCCTCTCTCCTGCAGGGAATGAGATGTCCTTCACCACGGCAGCGAACAGTTTGTCTGCCGACCAGAAGAAGACCGTTTCACCCTTGGAATCGCGGATCACGAACTCAAACTCCTGCGAAGAGGGGAATCGCAACACCACCGGCTGAGGCTGGTTATGGCGCAGGGTTATGCGCGCGGTTAACCGCGGAATCAGGTTGTCCGGGTCGATCACCGGAAGCAGGTTGTGCAGGTACTTCGCCTTGTCGATGCTAAGCGAGAAGGCCAGCTCGCCATTGGTGAAGGCCCTTCCTCCCACGCGTGCGTAGACGAGTTCGAAAGTGCGTGGTCCTGCGATCGTGGTCTCGGTGCGACTTACCAGACCGAGGAACTGCAGAAAAACCTCATCAGTAAGTCCAGCATCGCGGCACGATGCGGAAGAATACCGGATTACCAGCGCGTCGCCGAATTCGCCCAGAGGTCCGCTGTACCGGGCATCGCGATCGTGAATTGTGGCGTTGGGGCTGCATCGATCGATGCCACTCTCATAGCTGCTGCCTTCGGCCGCCTGACCGCGGAGCCAGATTCGTTCCACTCCGGCTTCCTCATCCAGCAGATACGTGGTGCCATCCTCGGCGTTGCGCAATAGAAGGGTGCCCTGTGGAAATCCTTCGGCACGGTAGTAGGTGCGTCCAGAAACAACCGTACTCCCAGCGATGCGGACCGTGAACGGCTCAGCACCAGCTTGACGGGGCTGGTATACCCACTGGTTCCCTTCCTCAAGGGGAATATAACTGGCCGCAGTTTGCGCGGAAGCTATCGAGGCAAGAAATACGCAACTCAACATCGCGGTTGCGAAATGTTTCATGAACCAATCTCCTTCGTTCTGTTTCCACACCATGGTTCTTGCCGTAACATTCGGTGTGTCATTCGGATACGCTCTCTACCGGAGCTGTCTGTAACCGCATCGTGGCGGGCTACTTTGGTACGCGCGAAGGAGCAAAAACGTTGCTTCCAAGTGTAGTTATAGGAATGTCATTAGAAAGACAACCCCGCCTCGTGACACTGATTTCAAAGGGTTTAAGAAGTGCGACTCGTAACGTATAGCAGTTCCATTGACGCAAGCAAGGGGCGGGTTTAGTCTAAAGGGTGTGGGCGCCGCAATGACCTGCTACTCTCCGTCCCGCCATTACCTTACCGCCGGACTGGCCGCTTTGGCGCTGGCCGCTTTCTCCGGATGGTGGGCATGGAGTTGGACTCCTGGCTGGGTCGCAGTAGTGCTCTTCACGCTGAGCGGCGTCGTACTCCTTTCCCTCGCGCTCCGGCCGCCGATCGAAATTTATGAGCATCACCTCGCTATCGGCAAGCGAATCGTGCCCTGGAGTGATATCCTGAGCCTCGACCGGACCTCCTGCATTTCCCCCCTCATTGTTCATCTGACCCTTACGGGTGACCGCCACATCACATTGATCTACCCGGGCGACATCGATGCCGGCAAGAGCCTCCTGCGTCACCTTCGGCGTTGTGCAAAAGACGCGTTGATCGATGGGATCCCATATAAACAGTTCTGGGGCGAGCTTCTTCCCGGGAACACGGAGCGTCGCCAACTGCCATCCCCGAAATATCCTCTGCTGCGTCCCGAAGACGAGGCGGACGTCGAGAGGATGTACCAGATGCTCAAGACTGTCGGTCACATCGATCCCAAGTCAGGCGACGAGAAGTAGCTGATTGCGGCGCCTCCCTGGTCGCACCCTCCTCATCCTGCTGATCCTCGCTGTTCTGCTCATAGCCTTCCATCCATTCCTGCTGACACGCTACGGTGACCTCCTGGTCCGCGCCGAAGCTCCCATAAAGAGCGACGCTATCCTGGTACTCGCAGGGGATTTCAGCGGCAGTCGCATCCGTCACGCGTGCCGATTACTGCGGGATGGCTGGGCTCCCTATGCATTGGTTAGCGGGCCGATGCCTCTTTACGGTGTAAACGAAGCGGACCTCGCGATTGCGATGATGCGGCGCGAAGGGTTCGATGACGTGCAATTGGAGCCGATGAAAATCCAGGCGTCGTCCACCCGTGCTGAATCGGAGCAGATGGCGAACTCGATTCGAAGCCGCGGAATTCGCAAGCTCATGATCGTCACCAGCGACTATCACACCGCTCGAGCAGGCCGCATCTTCCGCCACGCTCTGCCCGAAATCGAAATCCACATGGTTGCCGCGAAGGACGCGCATTTCCCACGCGAGAGTTGGTGGCGCGAGCGCGAGGGCCTCAAAGCCGTCTTCTACGAGAGCGTGAAGACCATATCCTCCGCGGTCGAGAGCTTCAAGTGAAGAAGACTTTCCGGCGTGTTTGGCCTTACATCTGGCGATACCGGCGCAACCTGGGACTCGGCATGGGAGCGCTCGTCATTAAGGACCTTGTGCAGGCAGTGCAGCCCCTCGTGCTGGGCTGGGGTATCGACACGCTGACCCGTCAGTTTCAGCTCCAACAGGTGGTTTGGTTCGCGGTCGCGCTCATCGGAATTTCCGCGTTCAAGGGCATTTTCCAGTACTGGATGCGCGTGATCCTCATCGGCATGTCGCGCGATGTGGAGTTCGACATGCGCAACGATCTGTTCAACCATCTGGTGGGACTGTCCTCGGACTTCTATTCCCGCTATCGCACCGGCGACCTGATGGCGCGTGCCACAAACGATCTGAACGCCGTGCGCATGATGCTCGGACCCGGTGTCATGTACTGGACCGAGACCATGCTGACCTTCGTGCTCGCGATCGCTGTGATGGCGAGCGTCGATTGGCAATTAACCCTGGCCTCGCTGTTGCCCGCTCCGCTGGTAAGCTTCGCGGTCGTGCGCTTCGGCGGCATGATCCATCGGCGGTTCGAAGAGATCCAGAAGATGTTCTCGGACATCAGCAGCCGCGTGCAGGAGAACCTCGCCGGTGTTCGCGTCATCCGAGCCTACGTCCAGGAAGAA
>DASQVJ010000253.1:0-2827 GCA_035640835.1 Bryobacteraceae bacterium | reverse complement strand
AAAAGATGGCGATGGTCACGTATTCGCGCTGACCCGAGCGGTGATCGACGGGTCGAAGCTGGCCCGGCAGATCCAGCGGCCGGAGGATGGGGCTGTTGTCATATTCGAAGGCGTCGTGCGGAACAACACGAAAGGGCGCGAGACCACACACCTCGAATATGAGGGGTACGAAGGTATGGCGCTCGATCGCATGAAGCGCATCGGGCGAGAAGTGGTGGATCAGTTTGCTATCGGCCGCATTGGCATTATCCATCGCTTAGGCTCTCTACAGGTGGGAGAGGCGAGCGTAGTGATCGCCGCAACGGCTCCTCATCGCAAACCTGCTTTTGACGCTGCCCTGGAAGCGATCAACCGCCTGAAGCGGGAAGTGCCGATCTGGAAGAAAGAGTACTTCGCCGATGGAGCCGTGTGGGTTGACGGCGAGTGGGATCATGCCCTGCTTCTGCGCGCATCGAAAAATGGCCCGTAAATTCCGGTCCTACCTTGCAGCAATATTTGCGATCTTCTCAGTGTCGGTTGCTTCGGCTCAATTTAAACCGGCCAATCCTTCTCGAGAACAATCTGCGGCTCGCGACCAGGCTCCGGATCAGACACCCACCTTCTCGGTCAAAGTTGATCTGGTGCGCCTGCTGGTCTCAGTACGAGATCGATACGGCAAGCTCATAACAGACCTTAATAAGTCCGATTTCCAGATCTCTGACACTGGCACAGCGCAGCAGATAACCGTCTTTGAGCGCAACACATCTCTTCCCCTATCCGTCGCGATCCTCATCGACACGAGCGGAAGTACCCTCATCGATTTGCGATACGAGGTCCAGTCGGTTCAGCGCTTCATCTCCAGTCTGCTGAAATCAGGCAACCCGGCGGATGCCTTCGAGCTCTTCAGCTTCAATTGGCGCACGAACCTGGAACTGGATTTCAGTCGGAATAAGGCACGTGCTGAACGGGCATTACGAGCGCTTCACGGCGAGGGCGGAACTTCGCTCTATGACGCGATATTCCTGGCGAGCGACACACTGACGAATCGGGAAGGGCGGCACGTCATGATCATCGTGACGGATGGCGGCGATACGACCAGCCTGAAGAAATACGACGACGCTTTAATTGCAGCCCAACAGGCCGATGCGGTGCTTTATCCAATCGTAGTGATTCCGGTACAAGCGGACGCAGGACGAAACGTGGGCGGAGAGCATGCCCTCGCTACTTTGGCGGCCTCCACTGGGGGTAGGATCTTCAACCCGCAAAGCTTCGAGCAACTGGACACCGCGTTTTCCGATATCCTCCTCGAATTACGAACCCAGTATCTGTTGGGTTTCTATCCCAAGGATGTCCGCCAGCAACCGAAGCTGTTCCATCCCGTACGCGTCGAAGTCCACGATCCCCAACTGAAAGTAAATGCCAGGACAGGATATTACGAACCGTAGGTTTCTCGCGGTTATAAGGCCAGAACGCTAGGGCCTTTCGTGCACAACCCCGGATAAGTGTCCGGGTGGCGCGTCATGCGGGAAGCTTCGCTCGACTAAACAGGTATTGCGTAGTCGTTCTACGTAATATTGTGTAAAATATCTACACAATGGACCGACGAGAACCTGCTCGCGTAGACCTCCTTCAAGGCACGCTCGACCTCCTGATTCTCCGCACGCTGGTGTTCGGGCCCACTCATGGGCATGCAATCGGCAAACGAATCAAGCAGGCCTCCGAGGACCTGCTCCAGATTGAGACCGGATCGTTATACCCGGCCTTGCACCGTCTCGAAGCTCGTGGCTGGATTACGGCGTCTTGGAGGTTGTCCGAAATGGGAAAGCGCGCCAAGTACTACTCCTTGACCAATCGCGGCCGCAAGGAACTGGTTGCTGAGCGAACCAAATGGGAGACGTTCTCGCGTGCCATGGGACTGGTCTTGAATCCTTCCGGTCAGGAGGAGTTGTGATGAGCGAGTTTCTTCGCAAGCTGAGATGGTCGGTGCGCCGCCGCGAGAAAGATGCCGAACTTCGGGAGGAACTCGAGTTCCATTTGTCTGAAGAGACGAAAGAATGCAAAGCAGCCGGTCTCTCAGAATCCCAAGCGCGTTCCGCGGCACAGCGCGATCTTGGCAATGTCACTCTGATTGCGGAAAACACGCGTGCTAAATGGGGATGGCCTATATTGGAGCAGTTCATCCGGGACACGCTGTTTGCCTGGCGGACACTGTTGCGGGCTCCATCCTTCACCGCTACGGCGGTGCTGACGCTCGCACTTGGCATCGGTTCCACATCGGCCGTCTTTAGCGTGGTGCGCGGGGTTCTGCTGAAACCGCTCCCCTATCGCGACCCTGACCGCATCGTCGCCATTTTCGAGACCAAGCCGAAGGGGAATAATCCGAGGAACGTCATCGCGCCAGGCAATTTGGTGGAATGGCGCGCCCGCAGCCGGAGTCTCGAGCATATCGGCATGATCGGGGCTTCCCGAAAGAACCTCATGCTCCGCGGTCAGCCGGAGGAAGTTACGGGACTCTTCGCGTCATCAGATGTATTCCGCGCGCTGGGCGTAACGGCAGCGAGAGGTCGCACATTCTTGCCCGAAGAGGATGAGGCCGGTAAGGATCAGGTCGTCATTCTTTCGCACGAATTCTGGCGATCCAAACTCGATGCACGTGACGACGTTATTGGTTTCAAGCTGATCATGAATAGCGAGCCTCGCACCGTCATTGGAGTGATGCCACCCGAGTTCACCATCAATGGCCGGAAGGCGGATTATTTCATTACTTACGGCTGGACAATCGAGGACCTCCGGTCCGAGCCTGGACGCGGCTTCTCCTACTGCGTCGCTCGACTTCGTAACGTTGTCA
>DASQVJ010000252.1:0-4198 GCA_035640835.1 Bryobacteraceae bacterium | reverse complement strand
CGAAGCGCAAGGCTTCATCTCCGGCGCGAAGGCAGCGGTCCTGGTGGTAGCGGAAAGCGGCCCAAGCATTCTCCTCGGCGCATCACCCGATGCCGGCCTTCATGCCGGAAACCGTATCTCCGAAGTCATCAAACCTCTCGGCGGCCGAGGCGGCGGCAATGCAACCATGGCTCAAGCAACCGCACCAAGTATTGACGCCCTGAACGCTGCCATCCAACAACTCGGGTTTAGCGTTTGAACGCCTGTTAGTCTTAGCCCCGGGCTAACTGTCAAGCGCGCCGGAAACGCATCCGCACATCAGCGGCATGGCGGTTAGACGGCCAAGTGCCGTATCCTGAGGAGGGAGGTCCTGACCATGGACCTTCGAGCCGAGATCGCTGGCGAGCCCCTCCAACACGGAGCGCGCCGCAGGAGCGAGATCGTCCTAGCCCAATTCCGAGCGAATCGCGCCCGCAATCCTGTTGGCGAAGTGCTCCACCTCTTCCTGCGTGGGACCTTCCACCATCACGCGCGCAAGTGGCTCCGTGCCGGAGAACCGCACCAACACTCGCCCAGACCCCGCGAAATTCTTCTCTGCCTGTTGGATCTCCGCAGCCACAGACGGAAGCTCGGCGAGCGGTCTGCGCTCCTTCACTCGCACGTTTACTAATAGCTGGGGGAAGTTCTTCAGGTCGGCCGTCAACTCCTCGAGCGTCTTGCCTTCACGCACCGCGATGTCAAAGACATGGGCGGCTGTCAACATGCCGTCTCCAGTGGTGGCGTACTCGCGGAAGATCACGTGGCCCGATTGCTCTCCACCAATCGCCGCGTCCTTACGCCGCATCTCTTCGAGAACGTACTTATCTCCCACCGGAGTTCGCAGCATCTGGATACCGTCGCTTGCCAGCGCCCTCTCGAGTCCGATATTCGACATCACGGTCGAGACCGCGAGATCATTCGTCAGCTTCCCTCGACGCTTCAAGTCCCGAGCACAAATCAGCAGAACGGCGTCGCCATCAACAATCTTCCCCGACCTGTCGACCAGGATCGCTCGATCCGCATCGCCGTCGAAGGCCGCTCCAAAGTCCGCCTTCAACCTCACCATTTCATCACGCAAGCCTTCGACATGCAGTGCTCCGCAGTTCAGGTTGATGTTGCGTCCGTTCGGCGCGCAACCAAAGGTTTCAACGTCGGCACCTAAGGCTCGAAACAGCGAAGGAGCCAGCTCAAAGGCCGCACCATTTGCGCAGTCCAGAATGACCTTCTTACCATCAAGCCTGCTCGAAACGGTGCTCTCGAGATACTCGAGATACGCCTCGTCAAGGCTCTTCTCGACCGGCAACGTCAACGTGGTGACGGTATCACCCAAGTCTCTCAGAGCCAGCAACAGTTGCTCCAGCGCTTCCTCTTCAGCATCCGGCAACTTGTATCCGCTGTGGTCGAAGACCTTGATGCCGTTATCCTCGAAGGGGTTGTGTGAAGCGGAAATCATCACGCCCGCCACGAAGTGCATCGTGCGCGTGAGATACGCGACGCCGGGTGTCGTGATCACACCGGCGAATCGAGGCTTCACGCCCTCGCGAGCCAGTCCTCCACCAACAGACTCAGCCAGCCAGGGGCCCGACTCGCGCGTATCCATGCCAATCAGCACTTCTGGATCCGGATCATGTTCCCGAGCCCACCGGCCAAGAGCCCGGCCCAGTGCGTGAGACGTTTCCAGATCGAGAGGCGGTTGTCCAGCCACACCTCGAATGCCATCTGTCCCGAAGAGCTGTCTTGCCATAAGTTTTTAGTCGTGGAAACCTTCGATCTTCTCAACTCGTACGCGAACTCGCAGCATTTGTTGCCGGTCCAGACGCACGAGTTCGTCGTCGACACCTGCGGCCACTCGAAACTCTGCGCTTCCGAAGGTGGATGACAAGTCAATCGGATCCGTTACGGCGTACTCGACGCCTGAGACCCGGCTCTCAGGCCCAACAACCCGTACGCGTTCGGGTGCGATCGAGTGCTCGGCAATTCGATATCCCGTGGGCGGGCCGTTCTCGAATTGAGGCTGCACGGGCACATCCAATGTTACCGATCGCTCAAACCGTAATCGGACCTGCGACGGCACCGCACGAATCAATTCAATCCCGTAAGGGAGATTCACCGTGCTCCCATCCAGCACATAGGTCCGATCCCCCGGCTTGTCCACCGAGGTCAGGTCTAGAACCACCGCCACAGATGACCACGTCGCCAGGTTCATGCGTGCTGTGGAACCACGCACCTTGAGGTAGACGCGATCCGGCAACTCGGAGCTGATCTCGAGACTACGAGGCAGATTCTTGTAAACAATCGGAACAGCAATCGACGAAGCGACATCGTTTTGTGCCAACAACCCGTACCAGAGCAGTATCGCAAGACCGAAAGACAGAAGCTTCCAGCCGATGTTCTCGAGCAACCAGCGGCGCATTAGTCGGCTCCGTCGCTCGTTTGCGCTCGCACGAATGTTTCGGTTGTCGCGATCGCGATCGGATGCTCGGCCGGCGCATCCACCTTTTGTTGCAAGTGTCGAAGCATTCGTTCACGCAAGCGTTCGGAGCTCACATCGAACTCGATCTCCCCGAACGCAGCAACTGAGATTCTGCCTGTCTCCTCCGACACAATCAAGGCCAGACAGTCCGTCTCTTCAGTCACCCCGATCGCCGCTCGATGCCTCGTGCCCAACTTGCTCGACAACGAAGGCCTCGTGCTCAGCGGAAGGAAGCAGCCCGCCGCGGCGATCTTACCGTTACGAATGATGACGGCTCCGTCATGAAGTGCGCTGCCATTCTGAAAGATGGTCAACAGTAATTCGCGCGACGGTGTCGCATCCAATGCGACTCCGCTTTCCACAAAGGTCCTCAACCCAACATCGCGCTCGAGCACAATCAACGCTCCGGTTCGCGTCTGGGAGAGCTGCCTCAGCGCTAGCACGACATCCTCGAACAATTCGCGTTGCTGAAGTGGACTGCGGAAACTGAACAGTTGCCGGCGCCCGATCCGTGAGAGCCACCTTCGAATTTCTGATTGAAACATTACAATCAGGGCAAAAGGTGCATACGGCGCCAGCGTCGCCAGAAGCAGACGCAGCAGCTCAAACCCGAGAAACTGTGCCGCAAAGTAGATGACGACCAGCACCACCACGCCGGTGAGAACGTGTGCCGCTCTCCGGCCCCTCACTATCATCAGAAGCTGATAGATCAGAAAAGCCACCAGCAGAATGTCGATGAGCGCAAGCCACGTCAGGTGTGGTGACACGGTGAAAATCGGCTGTTTGAGTGCTTGCAGCATCGTCGGAACGTGGATGCCTGGTGCCGGAAGTGGCGCTCGGCATATCGCGCATCTTATCGTTTAGTTTAGAACGCAGTAAACAATCAAGGAGACGCAGAATGAATCGGACAGCTACGGCCGAATGGCGCGGAGGTTTGCGCGACGGAAAAGGCTCGATCAGCACTCAAAGCGGAGTCCTGAAGGACAGCCAATACTCATTCGCGACCAGATTCGAAAACGGCATTGGCACGAACCCGGAAGAGTTAATCGCGGCAGCCCACGCAGGCTGTTTCTCGATGGCTCTTTCCCTGATCTTGAGCGAATACCAGATGACTGCCGAGAGCATCAGGACGAAGGCCACGGTCAGCCTTGAGAAGGTTGGCGAGGCATTTTCGATCACGAAGTCTCATCTCGATCTCGTTGCCAGGATCCCCGGCGCAAACGAGGAGAAGTTCCAGGAAGCTGCCGAAAAGGCGAAGCAAAATTGCCCGGTCAGTAAGGTCCTCAAGGCCGAGTTGTCTTTAAACGCTAAGCTCGAAAGCTAAACCAGAAAGGGTGCGGATGCGCGACATGCAGGCCGCACCCTATCGAAAGTTCTCGACTAACAACAGTTCGTTCTCCTGCTGATCGACCGACGTGAATAAGAGCATGCGGCCATCCGGCGATACCGTCAATCCGAACCCGAGGTTCTTCGGCGCACTCACCACCGTTTTCGTCCGGCGCGTCTTCAGATCGTAGAACTGCACCGACCTGGGCTCGGTGGTTGTGGAGAAGTAGATTCCTTCCGTCGATAGCGCAAAGTTGCCCCACGCCGAGATATGTGGGATCACCTGCTTCTCTGGACCGCCCGCGACTGGCTGCTCCCAAACCCCATCGTTCGGGGACTGCTTGGTGTAGTACAGCGTCTTTCCGTCGGCCGACTCCAGCG
>DASQVJ010000251.1:0-3126 GCA_035640835.1 Bryobacteraceae bacterium | reverse complement strand
ACGCACCCATCTCCAGGATGGCGTCGTTTACCGTGCCCGGCGGCGTCATCTCCAGAGTCTTGGTTAACCGCGTCAGGTGACCGCGTACATAGGCCTCACCAGAGGCGTCTTGCCTCGCCCAGCCAATAAGATACGAAGGTTCAACGGGCGCGGAGGGCTCAGGTTCTGGGGCGTCTTCTACAGATGTAGTATCACCCAGGGCGGATGATTTGGCTTCGTTTCGGCAAAACGGTTTGGCTTCGTTTCGGCAACTTGGCTTGCCCTCGAGAAAGTCCAGGTAGCGCCTCGCCACCAGGTCCCACGGACACTCCTGACTAACCCACGTTCTGGCCGCTGCACCGAGCCGGTCACGGATGCTGGGCCGCATCGCAAGCAGGTTCATGTACTCGAACAGCAGGTCTTCTTCGGTCGAGTCGACCGGCACCTTGAGGCAGATCTCGTCCGGCAGTTCGGCAAACGATCCGACGTCCGAAACGATCGTCGCCTTCCCAAGCCCCAACGCCCGCAGCAGCGTTCCCGAGCTTTCGCCGACTGTCGGAAAACGGAGGTTCACGATCGCGTCGCAGGCAGCGATGTAGCCGACGAAGTCTTCAATCGGCGCGAAGCCGATCACACGAGCGTTCTCCGCAAGCCCGAATCGATCGATCAGGTCATAGATGGGAAGCTCAGGATGCGGCTCGCCCACGAGAATCAGCTTGGCGGACGGCTGCAAACGCACGAGCCTCGCGAAGGCACGCAACGTCGGCTCGATGCGCTTGTAGGCCTTGAGAAACCCGAACACGCCAAACAAAGGCGACTGATCGCGGATCCCGAGCTTGTGCCGCCACTGAATCCGATTGGCCTCAGGGATCCAGGCTCCATGCGGAATCACGGCCGACGGCCCGTTAAACCCGGCAGCCCGTGCCGCCTGCTCAACGAATGCGCTGTGGGCGATTACACCGGTGGAGACGGAGCAGATGCGGCGTAGCATCGGAACGCCGTCGTAGTCGGGACCTCTTTGCAGTGTTCGCACGTACTTGCAGGCATACTCGAGCGCCTGCGGGCCACCGTCGAAGGCTACCTCAGCGAGATAGGCGTCCCAATCCTGACGTCGGATTGTGAGATCAGTGATCAGGTGGTGGAGGTTCGCTTCATGCAGCACCACCACGCCCGGCCATTCGAGGGCTTGCTCATAGGCGAACGTATGGAACGGGTTGTTGCCGATCTGATAGAGTGCAACGTCGTAACGCGATCGGTCGAGATCCGGTGCTGCTTCTGAGAACACATCCACCGAGGCAATCTTTGCCAGTTCATCGACAAGCGCTTCTGAATAGTCGGCGATGCCGCTCTTTGCAGGCGGCATAGGAGAGAAGAAGGCTATGCGCATCTAGCGCTGAAGCTCCATGGAGAACTTCCCGAGCACGAACGGTACACGGATAATCAACGGCGTGCGCTTGGGATCCTTGGCGAACAGGATTTCCGCCGTGTTTTCACTCGAAGCCCCCTTGATTGTCAGCAGGACCCGTTCGGCTTCAACGAGCTCGGACTCTAGAGGCACCTTCTGTACTCCCGCGAATTGCACGTGCACGTCATAACCGTGCCCATAATAGACCTTCTGGTCGAGCGGCAACCGTCCAGCAGCTAATTCACGACGAAGAAAGTAAAGATATGTGATGGCATCGCGTGCGCACTGAGACGTCGATACCTCCGATGATCCGCCGTCCTTGGTCTTTCGCGTCACCTTGCGGGCTTCGAGGTCGAAGGTCGTGGTTTCGTTCGCTTTGCGGTTCCCTCGTACAAACGACTTCTGCAACTCGAGGGAACAATAATTGGGCGTGGCCTTGGCCGATGCCCTTTCCTGGATCACAAGGCCCGGGATGGACGCGTCCAACGCGAAGCTCAGGGTATAGACGGCTTCGCTGGCAGACGACGACAGTGTTGCTTCTCCCAGTGAAAGGCCGCTCGGCCAATTGACCGAGTACCGGAGCGTTTCGGTTGGGGGACCTGCCGTTGATACGCCCGGCTTGGTATCGGTAACAGTGCCTTGGCTGAGAGCGCACAGCGCGCTGACAAAGAAAAGCAGAACGACGTAGTTCATTGACCGCTTACAGGCACGCGGCGCCGGGCGAGTCGTTTGACCCCGCGTCGTTGAGCGCCCGCCACTTCGTAGTAAAGCTCGAGTGTTTGGCTCGCGGTGCCCTCGAGTGTAAATTGAGAGGCCCGCTGCAGGCCGCGCCGTTCCATGCGCGTACGCAGCTGGCTGTCGAGAAGAACATCCTTCATGGCCCTGGCGATCTCCTCCGTACGGGTCGGATCAAACAGGATTGCCGATGCATTGGCCACCTCGGGCATTGCCGAAGTATCGGAGCAAGCTACAGCTCGCCCGCACGCCATCGCTTCGAGAACGGGCAGGCCGAAGCCCTCATAGAACGAAGGAAACACCAGCATCTCTGATGCGTTGTAGAGCGCCAGCAACTCGTCGTCGCTCACCCATCCTGTAAAGCGAATTCGATCGGCGGCGCGTGACTTGGCCGCTGCCTCTGTTACGTGATCCGAGTACCAGGTATTCTGGCCGACGACCACCAGATCATGCGGCAACTCCTGCGACGTGACGAGTTGTTCGAACGCGCGAATCAAACCGATTTGGTTCTTACGCGGCTGCAAATCGCCTACGGTGACTACAAAAGGCCGTTCGTAGCCGAATCTCTTTCGAACGATGCTGCGAGCCTGATCCCGTTGAATGGGCCGGAAGTGAGAGGAAACGGCGTTCGGAATCGCGGCAACTTTTGACGGATCCACCTTGAAATGTTTCAGGATGCACTTACGCGAAAATTCACTCACCGTGATGACTTTTGCCGCCGAGCGTACTGTTTTCTCCACGGTTAAACGTAATTGGAGAACACGGGGCAAAGTGAAATATTCGGGGTGTTCGAGAAAACTGACGTCGTGCACGGTTACCACGACCGGAACGGGACAATTCAGTGGCCCGGTGTACTGGACGTGAACCAAATCCGGGCGATCCTCCCGGAGCCGCTTGGCCATGTCGATACCCAGGCGTATGAAGGCGTTATCGGAGATGATCCTCCGCTCAAAGCGATTCGGAACACAGGTCGATAAACCATTCAAATTGGCCGAAAGATACGCAAT
>DASQVJ010000250.1:0-6156 GCA_035640835.1 Bryobacteraceae bacterium | reverse complement strand
GGGGCGGATCAATGTCCTGAGAGCCATGATTGGGATTAGCGTGATCGCGATGCCTGCGCTCTATGCGGCTGGGCGCAATGTGGTGCTCCTGTACGCGGCGGTGTTCGCGGTGTATTGGTGCTACGGTACGCAGCTCTCTGTCAATGGCGCCGCGGCCTCGGACTTCTGGGGCACAAAGAACGCCGGTATCAACTATGGGATTCTGTTTACGGCATGGGGTGTGGCAGGCACGATCGGGCCGCGGATCGGCGGCGTGCTTTACGATCGGTATCACAACTATCAGGCAGCTTTTTACACAGCTGCGGGATTGGCGGCAGTGGCGCTTGTCGCGGAGATGTTTGCGAGGCGGCCGGGGGCGGGTGCGGGAGTGAGGTCCGCTGCTGCTTTGAAAGCTAATTAGCCACGGATGAACACGGATGGACACGGATAAGCCTATGGTTTCTAGCCGTGTTTATAAGTTGCATCCGTGGCTAATTTTCTTTCAGATCGCGGTGCCATGGTTCAGCCGTTCGAGCACGTACTGGTCGAAGGCGTGCAGCAAAGACTCACGGTCGGAATAGGGGCCGGGTGTGTACGCGCGAGACTGGATTCCGAGCTGGGAAAGCTCTGAGATGTGCCAGTCCTCGCGGTTGGTTCTGTCCCAGAACTCGATGGCATCGTGCGCGGTGAAGTCGGGCTTCGCGATCTCGTTCGGGTGGAAGTACCACTCGCAGATGATTTCTGTCCGGTTCGGGGACTTGGGCCAGAGCGAATGGATGAGCATGTAGTCCGGGTGCAGGCTCAGCAGAAGATTCGGATAGATGGCATAGTAAGCAACCAGCTTTCGATCGCGCTCCCCGAGAGCGGGCAGGTAGTCGCGGCGGCGCTTGCCGTCGATGCTCATGGTCTCGACTCCGGGGCGAAAGCCCATGCAGCCGCCGATGTAAGAGTTGCACGGGGGTTCATTGTCGGCCCCGAGATAATCAGTGAGCTGGTTCAGCGCCGGATGCAAGATGGGGCAGTGCAGGCACTCGTTGTAGTTGAGCACGATCAACTTCCAGTTCGCATTGACCGTGTACACGATACGCTCGTGCAATCGCAAATCCTGCATGCCCCAGGGTGCGAAGCGCTCGGGAAGAGATCCCAGGTGCTCGAGTAGCGGCTGCGAGGGCCGGCCCAAGTGTAAGAAGAGATTGCCGTCCCAGAGCTCCAGTGCGGCCTTGTGCAGACCGTAGTTCTGGTGCTCGAAGCCGGCCTCGGTCATGTGTGGAGCACCGAGCAGCCGTCCATCCAGACCATACCTCCATCCGTGATATGGGCACTGGACGGCTCCGTCGAATGTTCCTTCTGAAGCAGTACACATCCGCGTGCCACGATGGCGGCACACGTTGTGAAATGCGTGGATCGCGTTGTCTCGATCCCTGGTGATAATGATGCTCTCTCCGGCCACATCCCGCAGGAAGTAGTCTCCCGGCTGGGCGATCCATTCGGCTCGTCCGGCATAGACCCAGCTATCGAAGAAGAACACCTCCAACTCGCGGCTGAAAATGGCTGGATCGGTGAAGTGTTTCGCCGGGAGGGTGAATCGTAGCACGTGCTCAGGCTCCGCCGAACAGATTTGTATTCAGGAAGTCGTTGCGGAATTTTCCCTTGGGATCGAGACGCGAGGCCAGGAGGATGAAGTCGTGCGACTTCGGGTATCTCGATCTCAGTTCAGCTGGAGGCAAGGTGAACAGCTTGCCCCAATGAGGCCGCGGTTTGTAGGGTGACAGCTCCTTTTCGATGACAGGCAGCAATCGCCTCACCGCCGGCCAGTCCTGTTTCCAGGTGAAGTGGATCGCGACCTGCGGCTCGCCGTATGCCATGCTCATCCACAATTCGTCGGCCGCGATCGTGCGGATTTCGGAGATCAGCAGATGAGGTCCCACCTGGTCGCGAAGACGCTCGACGGCCAGGATCGCGTCGATGGCGTTGCGGCGCGGAACGAAGTACTCCGCTTGGAGTTCCTTGCCGGCGCTCGGTGTGAAACCCATCCGGAAATGGGGCAACCGGTCGTACCAAGGTCCGGGCACTCCCATCTGCTCCGTGCAGTTCTCTGCCGAGAGTTCGACGATCGGGTGCAGATTTCGTGTGGCCAGTCTGGCTCCGAACCACTCCGGTGGCGCAGCGAAGGTCCGACCGCGGTCCTCACGAACCTTGACCCATAGCTCGTTGATGCGCCGCTTTTGCCAGTCGGTGAACAGACTGACGCTGTAACCAGCCGATTGGATCTCGTCAAAGTGTTCTTTCAACTGGGTCATCGGCAGGTTTTGGTAGACATACTGCCGAACCTGGTACTTGGGTTCGAGGTCGAGAGTGAGATGTGTGATGACACCGAGGGCTCCCAGTCCGACAACGACACCTCGGAACGTGTCGGCGTCCGACTTGCGGGACAACTTAATGGTATCGCCGGACGCGGTGACGATTTCGATTCCCGACACGGCTGTGGCGAGGTTCCCGTTCTTGTCACCCGAGCCGTGAGTGGCCGTGCTGCACGCTCCTGCAACCGAGATGTGAGGTAACGACGCGAGATTGTGCAGCGCGAAACCTTTACTGTCCAGGTAAGGGCAGAGTTGGCCGTACGTGACGCCCGCCTCGATGGTTACGGATCTCGCGGTCGCATCGAGGGCCACGACCTCATGCATGGGCTTCAACGACAGGAAACTGTGTCGGGTATCGGCTATCGAATTGAAACAGTGGCGCGATCCGAGCACCTTCAGTTGGTCGTGCGATCGCACCAGTGAGCGAACCTGTTCGGTCGACTTGGCTTCTTGGAGCGTGCCGGTGCTGTAGGTCAGATTGCCCGCCCAATTCGTGAGCTTCTGCTCGGGCTGCGCCGCGAGGCGCGGAGTCGCGGCAACAGCGGCTGGAAGCAGTGTCAGGAAGGTGCGTTTGTCCATGTTTGGTCAGGGATGATATCAAGAGCCGTTTCAGGGTCGGCCTAAAGGCCTCCGTGGCGTAAACGGCCGCCCCCCAATCGGAGGGTATCAGCTTCGTATTAGAAGGCTGCGGCGCCTGCTTCGGCCACGGCGTGGTCCTGGTCTCCGGCGCCGCCGCTGACGCCGATCGCTCCGACTACCTTGCCGTCGCGCTTTAAGGGTATGCCGCCGGCGAAGATCATGATGCGTCCATGATTCGAGGCGTGGATTCCGAAAAACTGCTCGCCGGGCTGGGAGTGCTTAGCAAGGTCCTTCGTGGTGATGTCAAAGGCCCGGGAGGTAAAAGCCTTGTTGATCGAAATATCGATGCTGCCAAGCCAGGCGCCATCCATGCGGACGTGGGCTACCAGGTTCCCGCCCGCGTCTGCCACTGCTATGTTCATGGGCTGGCCGATTTCCGCCGCTTTCTTTTCAGCGGCAGCGATTACTCTTCGCGCGTCACTGAGCGTTACCATAAGCACGGTCTCGTGTGGATCAGTTTATCCCTAGTTGGTGACCAACATCGAAGTCGGCGTGTCGGGCGGCGGAGGTGAGACCGCGTTCGGCGAGGGCTATGTCTGGGTCACTGTATTTCAGATTCCGCTGTCGCAAATTGATCCGGCGACAAACACAGTGATGAAGTAATGGGTCGGTCCGGGTGGCGACTCTGTGCGTGTCGGGCACGGCTCCGTCTGGCTCTCGAATCTTGGCCAGCAGAACGTCTGGCGTCTCGATCCCAAACAACCGTAGTCAAACGAGGATCGGCGGTGGTGTAATCTCTAGGAACGGCACCTCGCAATGCTAACGATTCGAGCCGATCAACAAGAGGCGTTCAAGAGGAAGTGTGCGGATGTGCGCAACAAGGATCTCGCACACTACGCACGCGCCCGGTTCCCTGGCCGTTTTGACACTTGCACACCCGAAGAGATGGCGAACTTCTGCGGGTCGGTGCGTAGGTTGGCCGCTGATCGAGGCGTCACCGAGGAGCCCGACGTGGCTACTGTGCTTGACTTGGTCGTCATGTACGGGATACGTTTCTACGAAGCGGACTGGGCGAAAGACGTGTTCGCCGTGCCTGATTGGAGCGGCACGGAGAAGATGCGTGTGATTCGAACTCGAGTTCGTCGGCAGGTGGCGGAGTTCTAATCATACCTAAACACGATGAGCCTTGACCCGTCCGCGGTTAAGATCGCGAATGAACGACTGTGGTCAGCCCACCCGGAATTGGCAAGGCGCCAGCTGACCAATGATGCCACCGATGCAACGCTGTGTGCGGAATGGCGCAAATACTATAACGAGGCAGTAGCCGCGAGCGCTCCGCCGCCTGCGGTCCCTCCGGCTCCAGCTCCGCCGCCGGCCCCCGTTGCGCCTGTGGTGTCATGCCCTGCCGCGCCGGCTCCCGTTACGAACGCCGATTGCCACGATATGAAAAACAATGTCCAGGAAGGAGACATTGTGCTGCGCGGCGAAGCGGGAGACGCCGAGTCTGAGTTCATTGCAAAGGTTAGCGGCTGTCCTTACAGTCACGCTGGAATCGTTGCCCGGAACGCGGCGGGAGATCTGGTAGTGGTGGACGCGTATCCGGGGCGGTCGAGCGGCGCTGTCGCCGAACAGTCTATAGATGATTTCTTCTGCGGACACCACGCGACCGACGGTATCGTCACCAGGCCTAAAGATTGCGATGCAGCAAAGAAGGCTGCCAAGTGGGCCATGGATCAGACAGCGGACCCGAGTTATAAATTCGATCTGTGGGACCCGTGGAACAACGATCCAAAGTCGCTGTACTGTGCCGACTTCGTTTACCAGTGCTTTCAGAATGCCGGTGTGGATCTGGTTCCTGTGAAGACGGACCTGCTTGATGCCGCGCATCGGGACAAGACGATCGAGGAAGCGCGCAAGATGGCTCAGCAGGACACGAAGCTCGCAAAGTTGGCGTCGGACAAGAAAATAGAAGCGGAGTTGAGGAAGCGAACTGGCGGGAACAGTGAATACATTACGCCTTGCCAGATGGGTATCAATCCTGGAACAGATACGGTGGCTACGCTTAACACGGCCGGCAGCGGCAGCGGCAGCGGTAAGAAATCATGATCCAGCGTGGAGATGCGAGACAATTCCATGAGCTCAACTAAGGACGCAGCCCACTTCTGGGACCTCTACTTCCGCAACCTGTTTGTGCGATTGGAAAGGTCCGCGAACGGTTATCGAGGTCTGGCGTATGCCGATCCCATTAGCGCGCGGGCTCCGGTTGGGTTCTTCCGGCCACGGCAGACAAAGGCGATCGAAATCAGCATGGACGAGTTGCGTCGTTACGATTACGACGGCGACGGTCGATTCTCATTGATTCTGAGGAGACCGGCGACGCTGATCGCAGCACTGGATGCGGTGATCGCAATGACATATCCATACCGTGATCCGGCTCCGTATGGGAAGGAGCGGATGGCCGAGCTTTGCTCATTGTTACGGGCAAGAATCATGCCCAGCCGCGATGGAGGCTTGGAGTCCGCGCACCAGATTTTGTCGAGAATGATCGCGGAGCATACTCCGGCCCTCGACCAACCGATCGCGGCGCTGGTCTGGGTGCTCGGAGAACAGCGGCAGAAACTGAGCGCTCCTTACGTGTTGGAGGTGGTGAAGAACTCATCGTACTGGCCCTTCGCCCGTCATCAACTGCACTTTACTGCCGTGGATACGGCTTTCTCCGCGCTCTGGAAGATCGACGAGAAAGGGATCACCTGGGAGGTCCTGGATCTGATGCGGCACAGCAGCGAGTCGGGAAAGCGCAAGATGGCGGCGCTGATGGAACGGCTGTTCTCGACGACGGAGTTGCTTAGCCTGGATCGTCTGGACGAGAAATATCTCGACCCGGAGTTTTGGGCTAACTACCTGGCGCCTTTCCGCAACGCCGGGCCACTCGACTTCGACCGTAACGACGCGCATTCGCTGTTTTGGGAGATTCGTTTTCTATCGGCAATCCGCTTGCCCATCCGGGAGTCGGAGCTTCTGAAGCGATTGTATGGGGATGAAGTCGGGACGGTGCGACAAGTGGTTGCCCGCCGGCTCGAGCAGCGCATGTGACTAGACGGATTTTTGTCTCGGGTGTGCTGGCTGGTTCTTCGCTGGCCTGTGGCGGCGCCCGTGCCCGTTCAACTCAACGCGGCCGAGTTCTGAAACATTTACTGTCGCACCGCTTTTTAAAGCACGCCCCCAATTCAGAGTTGTG
>DASQVJ010000249.1:0-11117 GCA_035640835.1 Bryobacteraceae bacterium | reverse complement strand
TGGTGGGAGTTCCCGTGATGGTGGACTTCGGGTACTTCCTTCCGGAGCGCCCGTTCTGGCAACTCGTGACCGAGAAGCTTCGTCCAGGCGACATCGCGACGCATGCGTTTCGTGGACCCGTGCCGTGGGTTGATTCGAAAGGCAAACTATACCCGTACCTCTTTGAAGCACGCAAGCGCGGCGTGAAGTTCGACGTCGGCCATGGCGGTGGGAGCTTCGTGATGCGAAACGCTGTGCCTGCGATCCAGCAGGGCTTCTATCCCGACTCCATCTCGACCGACTTGCATACCGGAAGCATGATTGGCGCGATGATCGACATGCCGACCACGATGTCGAAGCTGATGGCGATGGGTTTGCCGCTCAAAGAAGCGATCCTCCGCTCAACCTGGAACCCGGCGCAGATGATCAAGCGCGAGGACCTCGGACACTTGAGCGTCGGCGCAGTCGCTGACATCGCGGTGTGGCAGTTGCAGCAGGGCGATTTCGGATTTCGCGATAACGAGAACGGCTCAGTGCACGGCAAAGAGCGCCTGTTCTGCGAGATGACGCTCAAAGATGGCCGCATCATGTGGGACTGGAATGCGCGCACGGGAGTCGACTGGAAGACGCTGCCCCCGACGTACGGCGTCCGCGAGGTGGAGAAGATCGTGCCGCCTCCGACGCGCTAGTTGAGATAGAGAAACTCGTTCGTGGAGAGCAGCACGTGCACGAAGCTTGTCCACCCGGAGCCCTTGCCTTCAGTGGTTCCGAATTGCTGCTCCACGGATGCGATATAGCTGAGCGCCTTGTCGACCTCTGAGGGGTCGGCGGGGCGATTCAGGATCAGCATGTACGCTCGACGCACACGGTCGGCGTCAGTCCCGATCTGTGGATCGTCACTCAGCTTCTTCACAATTCCGGCCGCTCGTTCGCGAACGAATTTGCTGTTGCGAATGAACAGAGCCTGAGGCGCGACGTTTGTTCGAGTGCGTCCTTCGCTCGAGGTAGTGGCGTCGCCGAAATCGAAGGTTGCGAAGAGTGACGGGATGCTGCCGCGTCGCACGGGCATGTAAACGGATCGACGCGTCAGCTCTTCGAGGTCGATCTTTTGACGCTTGCCCTTGCCTTCCACGAGCAGCGTTCCACCTATGGTGGTGTCGAGCGAACCATCAAATGCGAGCATGCTGTCGCGGATCTGCTCCACCGAAAGCCTGTTGCGATTGAAGCGCGTCCACAGCCGATTACCGGGATCCGCCTCGCGCGATCCCTTGCTGCTCATTTGATAGGTGTTCGAGAGCAGGATCAGGCGGTGCATGGCCTTGATGCTCCAACCTCGTGCGATGAACTCGTTGGCGAGATAGTCGAGCAGCTCGGGGTGCGTGGGCTTCTCGCCGGTAGTGCCCCAGTTGTTCGGCGTACGCACCAGGGCATCGCCGAAGTGCCATTGCCAGATGCGATTGACCATCACGCGCGAAGTGAGAGGATGCTCGGGGCTGGTGAGCCATTCGGCCAGTTGAAGGCGTCCGCTGCCTTTGATCTCCGGTTTCTTCTCACCCGCGAGTACAACTGGGAATCCTTTGTCGACGGGCTCACCTGGGTTATGGAGATCGCCGCGTACGAAGACTCGCTGGTCGATCACCGGCCCATCGCACACGGCGCTCGCTAGCGGTGGCTCAGGCCCGAGGGATTCTTCGAATTGCTTCCATTCCTTTCGCAGGAGTTGCACGCGAGCGCTCTCCGGCAACTCCATCGGGCCGCCGTTAAATGTTGCGGCTGTGAAGAAGGGCTCCTCGTCCGCATCGGACTTCGGGCGCTCCGGAAGTCCGCGGTCTTCGAGTGCCTCACGAGCGAAACGTGAGCGCCACTTCTCCAGGCGATCGTCCCACTTGGCAGCGCTCTTCGCGTAGTCGTCACCGTACTGCTTTGCGACTTCTGCGATCGTCTCAGGAGTCGCCGTGAAGAATGGTTTGAGATAGGAGCCGCGCGCCTTCTCGTCAGCCGACTTCAGCCACTTCACCCAGCGCTCGACATCTTTGTTCGGTGCAGCTTCGCCGCTATGGATCACCTTCCAGGCGCTTTGGAGCAGCTCGGGTATGCGGGGCCGCAGAGCAGCATTCTCGCGACCCAGGTCTTCACTGAGAGCATCTTCCATCTCGAGCTGTTTCGCCAGCATCTGCATCCGATGCCGCGAGTACCGATCGTAGGCAGCTTGATCAAGCGGCGCGTAATACATGTACGAGATTGAGCCCGGACGGCCGTGATTGCGGAACGTCGTCGTGCTCGCGAAGATGGACGCGAGGCTGTAATAGTCCTTGGTCAGGATCGGATCGAACTTGTGATCGTGGCAGCGTGCGCAGGCGATCGTTATCCCCAGCAAGCTCTTCGACACCGTGTCGATCTGCTCGTCGACTACGTCGTAGATCATCTGCAACCGATCCTGTTGCGCCAGCGGACGCGGGCCGATCGCGAGGAATCCTGTCGCGATGAGATTGCGATTTCGCTCTTCAGTCGTGCTGGCGGCCAGCAGGTCGCCGGCCAGTTGCTGCTTCAGGAATTCGTTGTAGGGAAGATCGCGCTGGAAGGCGTCGATGACGTAGTCGCGATATCGCCAGGCGTGCGGGTACAAGTTGTCTTCATCCATGCCCGTCGAATCGGCATAACGCGCGACATCGAGCCAGTGCCGTCCCCAGCGCTCGCCATAGCGGGGCGACGCGAGCAGGCGATCGATAACTCGGGCGTATGCATCGGGTGACTTGTCGCTGAGAAACTGATTGATCTCCTCGACGGTCGGCGGCAGGCCTGTGAGATCGAAGGTCACGCGACGCAGAAGACTCAGCTTGTCGGCGGGCGGAGCAGGCTGCAGTCCCTTGTCCTCGAGCTTGGCGAGGATAAACCGGTCAACAGGTGTCTTGACCCATGCGGCATTCTTCACGGCTGGCGGCTGCACATTCTTACGAGGCTGGAAGGCCCAATGTTGCTTGCCTGCATCGAGAGCAGGAGCCTTGGCACTGGAAGCTTTCGGAAACTCGCCGCCTTCGTCGATCCACGTGCGCACCGCAGCAAGCTCGTCATCTGGGAGCTTGCCTGTGGGCGGCATCTTCAGCTTCCCGGTCCAGGTCAAAGCCTGGTACAGACGGCTTGCTTCGGCATCCTTCGGCTGCACGATTCCCGCGCCGGCCGCATGCGACAAACCCTCGGCCGAGCCGAGGTCGAGCCCGCCCATCTTCGTCTTCGAGTTGTGGCAGCCAGAGCACTTTGCGACGAACAGCGGCCGTACCTTCTTTTCGAACAGTTCGTCAGCCGGTGACGCGCAGAGCGGCAAAGCCGCCACAAGAACCACAACAAAAGAGCGCATGGTGAACTAAGCGAAGATGCCCTTGTGGACGGTGCCGGCCACATCGGTGAGCCGGAAGTCGCGGCCTGCGTATCGATAGGTGAGCTTCGTGTGCTCGAGGCCAAGCATGTGCAGCACGGTCGCGTGGAAATCGTGGATGTGCATGCGATTCTCCACCGCGTGATAGCCGAACTCGTCGGTTGCGCCGTAAATAAATCCTGGTTTCACGCCCGCTCCGGCCATCCAGATCGTGTAGCCATACGGGTTGTGATCGCGACCATCGGCGTTTTGAGCCCACGGCGTCCGGCCGAACTCGCCTCCCCAGATCACGAGCGTGTCCTTCATCAGCCCACGAGCCTTCAAATCCTTCAAGAGCCCAGCGATGGGCTTGTCGACCTCGGCAGCATTCTTGGTGTGCAGCTTGAACAGCTCGACGTGCTGATCCCACTTATACGAATGCGAGCACTGCACGAACCGAACGTCTCGCTCGGATAGGCGGCGTGCAAGCAGGCATTGCCAGCCGAAATCGCGTGTCACCTCGTTATCGAGTCCGTACAGCTTCTTCGTTGCTTCCGATTCGGAGTTCACATCGAACGCTTCAGGAGCCTTCACCTGCATACGGAACGCGAGCTCGAGAGCCTGAATGCGCGCCTCGAGCTCCGGATCATGCTCGTTGCGCTCGGCGTGAGCTCGGTTCATCGACTGCAGCATCTCGAGCTCGTAGCGCTGATGGTCCGTCGAGATACCCTTCGCGGTGAGCCACGGCACCGGCTCCTTCTCGATCTCCTCAACTTTCATGCCGGAGTTGCCGATCGCCGTGCCTTGATACTCGCCCGGCAGGAAGCTCGAGGCCCAGTTGTTCGCTCCGCCATGTCCGAGCGAGGGCTTAATCGTGATGAACCCGGGCAGATTCTGATTCTCGGTGCCGAGCCCGTACAAGACCCAGGAGCCCATGCTCGGACGCTTGAACTGAAACATGCCCGTGTGCAGTTGCAGCAGCGCCGCGCCATGATCGACGCCGTCGCCAACCATCGAGCGGATGAGGCACAGATCGTCAGCGCACTCGGCGACATTCGGGAAGAGGGAGCTCACGGGAATGCCGCTCTGACCATATTGCTTGAAGTCCCACAACGGCTTCATCAGGCCGCGCACGCTGTCCTCGCCGAAGGTGAGACCTCGCTTGAACGGAACGGGCTTGCCGTTGTCCTGATAGAGCCGGGGCTTCGGATCGAACGTGTCGATGCTCGAAGGTCCGCCATGCATGAAGAGGAAAATCACCCGTTTAACGCGCGGCTCAAAGTGCGGCGGTTTGGGCGCGAGAGGGCCTGCAGGCGCTTCCGCCGCCAGCAGCGATCGGAGCCCGAGCAAGCCGAATCCGGCAGCGGACTGACGCAGCATTGTGCGGCGCCCGATGGGCAAGCGACGGAGCTCCATGGCGCACATTCTATCGGAACTACGGACCTTCGTAGAGGAACCCGTCCACTCGTTGGAGGGGCGCATGGTCAACGAATTTTCCGCAAGACCGGCTCTGTTCCTCGCACTGCGCCTTGAGGAATAGTTATTCGAGACCCCAGAGCTTCTTACACACTGCCTTGATGCCTTTGGGTGTGAACTTCGAATCGATCAGCCCCTTTTGAATACGTGCAAGCAGTTCAGACGAACACGGGAGGTGAGCGATGCAGACGAAGTCCTTAATGCCGGCAGCGAGGGCCTTCTCGACCATGGTTAGGTCAATCTCCCTGGCGTCCTGATAGAAGATCACCGATGCATGGGTGACGAACGGGTGATCCCCTCTATCGAGTTGGCAGGTCTTATCTGAGTGTGGCCGCTCGGTGGTGATGTTGACACAAATGGCTTTGCGGCTCAGGGGATCGGTCTCCGCGACGATTATCCAAAGATGTTCTGGATCGCTGCTGCGCTTAGGCAGTAGGAACGTGTCGCCGCATTTGAGAGGCAAATTTCTTGACCTGAAACTTCAACGTGCAGCGAGGTAATAATCGACTTCGTTGAGAGCTTTGAGTTCGCTCTCGATTGCGCGGATTTCTTCGGGTTTCTTGTTCTGCGCTTTCAAGATGTCCGCGTACTCAATCGGAATGGCGCCTCCGTGCGGATCTTGCCATTCTGGAAGCGTGTGGACGTGATCGACAATTTTCCAACGGCTCAGATGCCCATAAATGTGGAAAATCTTGTCAAGCATTTCATCTTCGGCCTCAGATAAAAGGTCGTCCTTCGGATCAGCCGTCAAAGTGACTTCGTAATTCCCGGTCGGCGTGATGTGCTGAGCCCAGAAGCTGGCCTCCTCAGGTGACGGGCCTTCATTGATTCGATCCAAGACGTGGCTGAGAACCGGACCCTTATCCATTGACACGTAAGTGTCAGTGGTGATGGGACGCCCCCACGTGGCGAGCGCCTCGCGGTCGGCGAGGTAAAGCAATTTGATGAGCTTCATGTAGCTCATCCTGCCGCCCCTGTTTCGCAGAAGCCGTGCCGCGGCTTGGGTGGCTTTTGCTTCGTTGAAATGCATCCTCATAAGAGTACCAGCCCTTTTGCATACGCCATTAGCCTATGGAGGTCGGACATACTATGAGATGTTCGACGAAAGCGGGAAGTTTCTGCACGTCGGTTAATAAAATCAGTAGCTTGACAGCTTCGGGAATCGGGCACTTATTCGGTGCGCACCGTTCCGCGGCGGTCCTCCCTGACCGGACAGGGACGGCTCACCATCCCGTACACTTATCGGCCCACGAACGTTAGTAGAGAAACCCGTCCACGGGTTGGACGGCGCAGGAGTGTCGCGTTCGCCGAGCCTATACAGCTCGCGTTCGACGGTGCCGCAAAGCGCCGTCATCGGCGTGTCGTGGATTTGATTCTCGAAAGGAGCCTCGATATTAGGGCAAATGTTGTCGAGCGCAATAAACATAAACGCGAGCGGCAACGAGGCGAGTGGCATCAGGAAACCGAGGGACTGCACGAACGCGAATTGCAGCAGCATGCGCTAGGCGCGCGTGAACAGGTAGGGAAGTAGTCCTACTGTCGCGGCAGTGGAGTGTTCTTGATCCACTCGCGACCGCCCTGGACGGAAGCGAACTCCACCAGCATGTTGTCGATCTGAACCAACCGAATGGAGTCGAAGAGCCCCGACCGGTACACGTGACGCGCTTCAACGCCCATCATGTGCACCAGGGCGTTCGGAACGTTTGGCTCCGTCCGCAACTCTTCGATCGTGGCCGCATCGACAAACGGCTCAATCTCGGTCCATGGTTCCTCTCGGCGAAGATGACATCGCAGGGCGTGCGCGAAGGCGATGTTTAGGCGGACCATCTCCAGCATCGGCGCTCCGTCCGAAAGCGCTTCGGCCTGTCTCGACAAGCTTCGCGAGGCATTCACGAGCCTGCCCCACAAGGTCCTCGCCCTCCCACCAGCGGTCATACGCAGAGTTCGTACGAAAGCCGAGAAAGATGGAAAGCGCGGTTTCCAACAGGGCCACTGGAAAGGACGGTTGCGCAACCCACTCATAGCCAAGAACAGCGAAACCGATCAGTGCCGCGATGGACGCGAGACTCACGTACAGTATCGGGCGCCACGTGTTGCCGCGAAACGGCGCCAATCGAGGTTTTTTCGAACAATCACGCCGTCTATGGTAAACGGGCTTTCTCGAACGTCTCCTCAGGCAACCGGTCCGCGCAAGGGTCCCCACTGTGCCGCGAGAGGCTTGCCGCGGTCGAGCACCGATGTCATCTCCTGTGGCTCAAGAGCCTTGAACGCGCGGGCTGCCGCGATTGCCTGACGCAGTTCTTCCGGCGTTCGCACCCCAACAATGGCCACCGCGAGGCCCGGCACCGACCACGCATATCGCAGGGTCGCGTTGTAATCCTCTGGAGACATCAGCCGAGCTCCGCCACGAACGGGCCCACCCAACACCTTCATCCCGATCACCGCGATGTTGCGCTTACGAGCTTCCGGCAGCACCTGCTCTTCGAACTTGTAAATATGCCGTTCGACAAAGTTAATGGTGCACATGAATAGCTCGATTTCTCCGGTCTCCAGTACAGGTACGGCGCGCGCAGGCCGCATGTGACAGGTTGCGCCGATGTGCTTGATCAGACCCTTGTTCTTCGCTTCGACAAGGGCGCCCAGCGTGCCGTCGGACGCCAGCATCTGCTTCAAGCTCGGGTACCGATCCTCGCGGCCGACGTTGTGAATGTGCACGCAATCGAGGTGATCCGTTTGCAGCTTCCGCAAGCTGTCCTGGATCTGGTACATCGCGTCGCCCTTAGCGGTGGTCTCGACTTTGCTGACCAGGAATACCTTGTCACGCTTGCCCTTCAAAGCGTGCCCGAGCCGCTCTTCGGATACGTTGTACGGCGGCGCCGTATCGATGTAGTTCACGCCGTTGTCGATGGCCTCGGCGATCACGCGATCGGCATTGGCTTGTGTGGCATTCAGATCGCCGAGGTGCTGAGCGCCGATGCCGAAAATGCTTGCCTGGAAGTTGATCTTGCCGAGCCGTCGGGTCGGGATCTCATTCGCCCCAAGCGCTGTCGGAGCCAGTCCAGCGGCCGTAAGAACACCAGTGAATTGTCTGCGGGTGATCGATCGCATGTGCGGTATTGTATGCGGTCGTGCGCCTAGTCGCCACCACCACCGGCCCCGGGTCCTCCCACGCCGACGACCGACCTCGCAAAAGCTGTCCCGGATGTCGACGATGGGCCGAAAAGCTTGGCAGGCAACGCAAAGCGGAATTTGGATCCGCGGCCGTCCTCCGACTCCACCCAGATCGTCCCACCGTACGAGTCGATGACACGACGACAAAGCGCGAGCCCCACGCCGCTTCCGGAGACCTCGCGTCCATGCAGCCTCTTGAACATGGCGAAGATGGTGTCGTGGAACTCGGGTTTGATTCCCGGGCCGTTGTCGCTGACGGTGAAGATCCACTGATCGTCCTTGAGCTCTGCACTCACCGATATGACGGGCTGCTTATCGGCGTACTTGATCGCGTTCTGGATCAGGTTCTGGAACAACTGCATCATGTGCACACGGTGCACACGGGAATCTGGCAAACCGGAGATCTCAATGCACGCATTACTGCGCTCGATGAGCGAGGCGAGGTTCGAAAGAACGTCGTCAAGCACTTCCTGGAGGCTGATGGGAGTGGGCAGGGTCTGGGACGCGCCCAAGTTTGTGTACGCAAGCAGGTCCTGCAAGAGTCGCAGCATCCTTTGCGCCCCGTCTGTAATGAAGCCGATCTGCTGGTCGGCCGTCGAGTCCAGCTTGCCTTTGTATCGCCGCTCGAGAAGCTGCGCGAAGAGCGTCATGTTGCGGATGGGCTCACTGAGATCGTGGCTCGCGGCGTAAGCGAACTGCTTGAGATCGGCATTCGCTCGAATCAGCTCCGCTTCCGTTTGCATGAGCTTTCGATTGCGACTGCGCAGCCGGACGATCGTCCAAATCCCGAGGCCCAGAGCGATCGACAACACGATAAGCGCCGCTCGAAACAACCGGTATCGATACTGCAGGCGGAACATTGCAGTGACGGAACCAGCGCTCGCCGCGGTGATGCTTGGATAGTGCAACGAAAGCTCGGCCAGCGTGCCATCGTTCGTAAGGCTCTGGAGCGCCCCGTGCAAATCTTCGGCGGCGGCCTCGGCAGCGGGTCTCGCGATGATGTGGAGTTCCACCGTGGCGCCCGGCACAACCATTGCGCTCAGCTGCACACCGTCGCACTCCTGCGGCCTCCGCAACAGAAGGTTGTCGAGCATGATCCGGTCGAGAAGAACTCCGTCGACGGCCGAAGTGCAGACTCCGATGAGGCCGTCCCTTTGCGTTTGAGCGTCGACGGCTTTCACGCCCTGAAGCCAGCGCGGAAACTCCTCAGCGAAGGTTCGCACCCGAGCGACGGTCTTGCCTCGCAGATCCTCAAACCGCACAAGCTTCGAGCGTGTGACCGCGAGAAGTTCCGTGTTCCACCAGGGCGAAGTCAGGTGGAAGCGGCGGCGCCGATCCGATGAGCTGACGCCTCCAGGCCACATATCGATGTCGCCCGACGCCAACGCTGTCATGTTCGATCCCGGCGGCAGGAGCCTCCACTCGATCTCGATGCCCGCTTTCTTGCCCGCGGCGTTGAGCGCGTCGACTAGAAATCCGGCCGGTTTCTGATCAAGGCCCAGTGACGTGAGAGGCGGATTTTCCGTGTACCCGATCACCACGCGACGCGCAGCGAACGCGGACGACCATAGCAGGCTCGCCACGAACGCGAAACGACACAAATGTTTCAAGGCGGGTCTCGCCGATTAAATAAGTTGTTGGCTCGATCCAACTCTACCACTCGTGAGTTGTCCAAGAGGATGGTGGAGGGCGCCACAACGGGCGCCCCGGTTCTCAGGCCTTCTTGGGGAAAAGCCCGAACGCGTTGAGAAGTTCCACCACTCCGTCGATCAGCTTTTCAACTGCTGAGGTGAGCTTCTCGGGATTGACAAGCTCACGGTCCGTGGTGTTCTTCATAAGGGTGAGCAACAACGGCATCGCGACCTGGACGGCATTGATCGCTTCTAGTTTCTTTGCCTCGCCATTGCCGGGTCCGAGCTTTGCTTCGGTCAAGGTCACCGACTGCAAAATCGTCCCAATCCAGGCGCCCAGGACGGGGTTAACAAGAGAGATCAGATCGGGAGCCGTGCGGCCCGCGATGGATCCGAGTTTTTTGAGTAAGCCAAAGAAGAAATTCAAAATGAGAAACCTCCTTCTCTGGCCGAGAGAATACGGTGCGTCTTTTGGAGCGGACTCGGGCTGGGGTTGTAGTTCGTTGAAGACTCAGGAGATTGAGTTGTGCTGAGTTTGTGAACGCATCACTCCCGAGGAGCGTAGACATCTTCTGTCAACGTCACCTGCTCCAGCTCTGATGTGGGGCGGAGTTTACTCTGCGGAGGGCTTTCAGCCCGACCCTCAGCTCGGATAACCGACCACCTCCCGAGTCACAACGCTTGATTCGGCACGAAAACTCGCGAGCTAGTGAGCAAGTCCCCCAAGCGCCTGGCGACCGACTCCTTTTCATCCACTGCTGTGGCCCCAGGCGATGATGGTTCACGCGTAAACGAAGCCATCCGACCACTTGCCCCTTTTTTGGTAGGTAGCCGGGCCGTGCTTTCCCGGAAATCCTGCGCCGAGCAAATAAACACGAATCAAACGACGATTAAACTAAACGACGTCCCACTGCAGAGATTCTCCTAAAGCAAAATTGGTGAGTTCAGTAGAACCCACTAGACAGGATTTTTCCAGCAGCAAATGCAGCGAGAACGCGAGGGCACCGCATGCGATCCTGAACGGCTTACCGGGACAGCCGAAATCCAGGGAAAACCAGTACAGCGTGACCTTCACCGGCAGCCAAGCACCGCCAACAATCGACCGCTTTAACCACTGCTGATGCAATACATCAGGACACGTTACGTCACCTCCCGGCTGAGTCCGCCCGTGTGATAAAGTAGCGATCCATAAAAGCAGTCACATTTCTCCTGGGGTGAGGGGCAATGAATCGATTTGTCGTAATTTGGGTAGCCGTAGGTGTATTTACTGGCGGGCGCCTGTTGCAGAGTCAAGAGACTCGTGGGCAGATCTTCGGGCGCGTCTCCGATCAAAGCTCCGCCGCTGTAACTGGCGCGAGCGTCGAGATTACGAACGTTGATACAAATACGACGGTTAAGCTGGAGACGAACTCGACCGGCTATTACGAAGCGAACCTCCTCCTGCCAGGCAATTACCAGGTGACCGTCGAGGCGGCGGGTTTTAAGAGGCACGTGCGATCAGGGCTCGT
>DASQVJ010000248.1:0-6159 GCA_035640835.1 Bryobacteraceae bacterium | reverse complement strand
CGCGCTTGGTTTAGGGACGCTGGCAGTTATTAAGGCGCACCGAGCGCAACTCGAGAAGATTGAGACACGCCAGCGGGCTCTATTTGAGGACATCGCCCGTGATCAGGGGATCCGGGCGGAATGGAGATCACTGACGCATTGGGACAGCGAGGTGGGCGCGGCTGCACATTATGCGGATCTAGGTGTGATTGGTCATTCGGAGCGCAGTGGCGAAGCTTAGTCCTTCGGGCCTGGTGGAATCTTTGATCCGAACGTCTGGACGGCCACTAGTCCTGTTTCCATTAAGCAGCACGGTGTCAAGAATTCGCCGCATTCTCGTAGGTTGGAACGCGAGCCGCGAGGCAATCAGGGCTGTAGCCGACGCCCTCCCTTTCCTGGTGAGGGCCGAGGCGATAGAGGTTTTGGCTGTTGACGCTAAGCGTTACAGAGACCACGGACAGGAGCCCGGAGCGAACATCGCGCGCCACTTAGCACGTCACGGCGCCAAAGTGAATGTCCGACGCGTGTCTTCCGGGGGAGAAGATATTGGGCGTGAGCTGCTGTCGCGGGCTGTCAGCTTCGGTGCCGATCTCTTGGTGATAGGCGCCTATGGCCACTCCCGCTTAAACGAGTGGATCTTCGGTGGCGTCACGCAGACGATACTACGGGAAACGGGGCTTCCCGTACTCATGTCTCGATGATATTTGCGGCGGTTATGAGGCTCCGGCTTGCTTGAAAACTTACGGCCCGCGGTTCTGCCGATTTGGAATTTCTATCCGACGAAAGGAGAAAGAGACGGTTTCGACAACAGAGTTCCCACAAGAGGTGCCTGTCTCCGAACAGAGTGGTGCTAAAGCTCCGGCGCTCTACCAGGGATTTGACGGGCAATATATCGACGGTTCATGGCGACCGGGAAAGCACGGCGGTGTGCAGTGTCGGCACTGATCCGTATTCCGGCGCCACGCTGGCCGAAACGGTCATGGCGAACCAAGACGATCTCGACGAGGCCCGGCTTCGATTTTAGAGAGGAAATGAAAAGGAGTAGTCACAATGAGTTCGAATAACCCACAGCAGACCGATGTCAGTATGGCGAGTTTGCATCCACGGGGAATCACGCACATCGGCATAACTGTAATTGATATCGAGAAGGCGATCCGGTGGTACCAAGAGGTGCTAGGCTTCCAGCTGGTCGCAGGACCATTGAATGTGGTTGCGGACGATTCTCACTTCGGCCAGATAGCCACCGATCTTTGGGGCGGTTTCGGTACCGGCCGGTTGGCTCAATTAGCAGGGGCTGACGGAGTCTGCCTCGAATTGTTTGAATTCAACAAGCCGGCTACGGCTGTACGCGAGAACAATTTCGAGTATTGGAAAACCGGCATGAATCATTTCGCGATCGTTGATCCGGCGATTGAGGACCTGGCACGCCGGATCGTCGAAACCGGAGGAAAACGCAGGAGCCGGATCTGGACCTTGCTACCTGGAAAACCGTACAAGATCGTGTATTGTGAAGACCCTTTCGGGAATGTCATCGAGATTTACTCCCACAGTACGGAGCGGACCTGGAGCAATGTGCTCTAGGCTTCGGTACGCCGAGCGATTCGATGGAGGAGACGTAATTAAGATGCCTGTATTATTTGGCGGCTCGACTGAAGGAGCGGGCCAGGACGCGTTTGCGATGGCAGCCGCGGCGGCAGAGGGGAAAGCGCAGTACTCGGCGATCTTGCTGGGCGCGACGGGGAACGTGGGCGGACGCATCGTGCAGCTTCTGATCAAGAGCCCGCTGTGCAAGAAGGTGGTGGTGGTGACGCGCCGCAAGACGGACGCCTTCGCCGACCCCAAGGTCTCCGAGGTGGTTGTCAACATGGACCGACTCCAGGACGAGGTTGCGCCGCACGTCCAGGAAGTCGACGTCGCGCTCGCCGCGTTCGGCGTCGGCAAGGGCGCCGCGAAGATGCCCGAGAAGGAGCTGCGCAAGGTCGAAGTCGCCTACCCGCAGGCCTTTTGTCGCGCCGCCAAGGCTGGAGGCGCTCGTGTGTGCGGGGTCATGACAGCAGCGGGCGCGGACCCCCAGGCCCGGATGAAATACACGAAGATCATCGGCGAGAAGGAGAAGGCTGTCGAGTCAGTCAAGTTCGACTTCCTTGGAATCTACCGTCCGGCCCTCATTCTGGGCAACTCCAACACGCCGGACGCCCTTGGTTACGTGATGCCGCTGCTGCACTGGGCCATGCCGTCCAAGTACCACTCGATCCACAAGAACGACCTCGCGCGGGCGATGGTGGCACAGTCGGAGCAGGCGTTTCTCTCGATCGCGCAGGGAAACGCTCCCAAGGAGACGACGGTGAAGATTCTGGAGTACAAGGAGATGGAGCCCTTCTTCGTCAAGGGCGAGAGCGACGAAGCTTGAGCGGCGGCAAGCTGCCTGGGTTGGATTGAAGCGCTGGGGCTTGGGCCCATTGCGCGTGGTCCGCCGGCGTGCTCCGCGGGACGTATCGTGAAGAGCTACAGGTTAGCAACGAGGAGACTTGCCTGACGATCGCTTCGGATCTCGTACGACGTCATATGCAGACGCCCGTGGACGACAATGCGCAATGGCAGACGCTGATAACGGACAACATTTTGTGGGAACTCGCCTAAGAGATGCGACGCTGTTCGGTGTTATCGAGCAGTAGACATAAAGGAGATCTATTGAACAAAATCATTTTTGCTCACCTCTCGACGACGCTGATCCTTTTTAGCACCTCTCCGACTATTTTTGCTCAACAGATGAGATCGCCGTTTGAAATCTCCCACAGAGAGCTGCTTGCGATCACCCACGTGGAGTTAGTCAATGGCACTGGCGGTCCGGTATTGAATGATCAGACGATTGTGCTAAGAGGGGATCGGATTGAAGACGTAGGTCCATCTGCGACAACGCAGATCCCGGCAAGTGCTGAGATATTGAACGGGAAGGGCAAGACAGTAATCCCGGGGCTGGTAGCGATGCATGAGCACTTGTTCTATCCTTCTCCGATTGCCGGTCCTCCGGTGGCACTGGAACAGATGGTGTCAGCTCCCCTGCTATATCTGGCGAGCGGAGTAACGACCGCGCGGACAACGGGTTCGGTTGATCCCTACGGTGATCTCGAAATCAAGCGCGCGATTGTGTCGGGACGATCGATTGGGCCAGACTTCGATCTGACGACGCCCTATCTTCAAGGACCAGGAGGGCCGATTCTTCAGATGCATGTGCTGAACGGACCGGACGATGCACGAGCCATGATCGACTACTGGAACTCGATGGGCTACACGTCGACGAAGGCGTACAACCAGATTACGGGCGCGGAGTTGAAGGGCGCGATCGAGGAGTCGCACAAGCTCCACATGAAAATCACAGGACACCTATGCTCGGTCGGATTTGCACAGGCGGTAGAGTTGGGGATCGACAACCTGGAGCATGGGCCATTCGCGGCACCAGACGGAGACTTGTACCTAGACAAGGTAAAGGATGAATGCGCGGCTAAGACCGGCGGTGATTCGCGGGCGATCGGAGCTGCAGTCGTGGCGGGCGTGGAACCAACCGGACAGGAGCTCGAGCACACGATACGCCTGATGATAGAGCATCATGTGGCACTGACATCTACACTTGCTGTTCTTGAGGGGGGCGAAGAACTTGACCTGGAAAGGAACGGCCGATTGAAGGAACTGCTCCACCCAGTGGCGTGGGATCGCATACATGAACTTCATAGGCTTGAGCTAGCTCGGGGGAGTTACTACGCTAACCTGCTGAAGAAAGAGATGGCGTTCGAGCGCGCGTTTGTGGCGCAGGGTGGCCAGCTGATGTTCGGGTGCGATCCAACGGGCGATGGCCACACAATCGCCGGGTTGGGAGATCAGCGAAGCCTGGAGCTGCTTGTAGAGGCCGGGTTTACGGTGCCTGAGGTAATACAGATCGCGACTCTGAACGGAGCAAAGTTCGAAGGGCTGGCGGACCGGTTGGGAACAATCGCAAAGGGTAAGCGCGCCGACATTGTAGTGCTCGATGGAAATTTGGCTGAGAATTTCTCGGCAATCGAGAGCCCGCTGCTTGTGTTTAAGGCTGGTACGGAATACGACTCGCATAAGATCTACGAAAGCCTGAGGGGAGAGGTGGGGCTTCACTAGAGAGAAGCAGATGGGCGGCTCCTTGCCAGATGGCGTTTAATCGAGGCGCTTCCAGCTTCGCGAAACTAGCAACAAGGATTGAAGCAACGAGTATTCTCTGCCTTTGAGCAATTGACCGCGCGGATTGTTTCAGCGACAACAATTGTGGAGTCGGCCTATGCTGATCAATGAATCGGTCATCTACCGATTGCGCCGGCAACAAAACAAACATAGGGCATTGCCAAGCGCTGTTGCCGTTGAACGTCGCGCAATCCTGAAACTGAGACCACCAGCGAGATAGATCCGCCCTGACGTGCTTGGCGACCGCAGGTACAAGGACAATGCAGCAAGAGTACAGCGGGACTTTGCGCGATACAACGCCCTCGATCTCATCACAAAGACGCTGCAATCACTACTCTCGAACGATTACTGAAGCTTGTGAGGTGCCGCAATGCTCAAACGATTAGAAGCCACGACCTGGAGGGGCAGTAGGTGGAAAAACTGGTTCACAGTCTTGGTCGTAGTACTGTGGCAGGCCAGCCTTAATTCGCAAGCACACACTCAGCGATCGGCCTCGTTAATTGCTAGCGAGAAATCGCCCAGCGCCGGATATAGTTATGGCTCGAATCCCGCAGCCGGCGGAATGTTCAGCCACGATGGAGTCCAGCTGTATTACGAAGTGTACGGAACGGGCAAACCGCTTCTGCTCATACACGGAAATGGCGGCAGCATTCGCGACATGACGCCTCAGATTGACTATTTCAGAAAACGCAATCGCGTCATTACGATGGATAGTCGCGACCAGGGCAAGTCGGCGATAGCCGGGATCGAATCACCTACGAGAAGATGGCGGACGACCTGGCCGCGCTGCTCGACTATTTGAAATCCCCGCCGGCGAATGTGCTCGGCCAGAGTGACGGCGGTATTGAGGCTCTGCTGCTCGGAATCCGTCATCCGGACAAAGTCGACAAAATCGCGGCTATGGGTGCAAACCTAAACCCGGAAGGGGCTTATCCGGAGACGCTCGCTTTAGTGAGATCCATGATAAATGGGATGTCCGCCGCCGAAAAAACCAGTCTACAGGGAAGAAGGGAATTAAGAGTGACGACGATGCTGCTGGAAGAGCCACACATCGAACCATCTTCACTCGAGGCCATCAAGGCGCCTACACTTATACTCGCGGGCGACCATGATCTCATCCGTGATGAGCACACAATCGAAATCTACCACCACATTCCGAATAGCCAGCTCTGCATTTTTCCGAACGCGACACACTTCGTGTCGCACGACGATCCGGAGCTATTCAATGCGACCGTTGAGCGTTTTTTTGACACTCCGTTTGCAAAGAAGGACCGAGTCAGGGACGCGCTCAAATCACTCGAAAAGGCGAGAGCCGCCCATGACTAGCTATCTCCGGCGCACACTCCTCTAGGGTGCAGGGAGCGCAGCTCTCGGTAGCCATTTCGAATATGAGGGGCTGATTTTCCACCGATTGGTCGCGTATGGACCGAAAATCGGATGTGCTTGAATTCATGCGATGTGAGAAGCCGATGCGGCCTTCACATCTCTTCATATCAATCGTCGAGAGTCAGGTGGACACTGGTCGGATCCACTCGGTGAAGCCAGTCAAGGCCCCAATTTTACTATGATGGCTGATCGGTAATAGTGTCCATACGCAATCAACGGAGATTCTATATAGTTTAAGCAGCCCGATAATAGTAGTTCAGCATCCCGCTGAGGCGCCGACGTGGCTGGATTGCGCCTACCTTCTCAAGATAGTTGGTTTCTGGAATGATCAGCCGGTTGCCCAGGCCCTGGTGATTGCGTTCACAATGATAATGCGCCACGAATTCTTGAACCGCTTTGCGCAACGAGCCTTCGCCAAACAGAATTACACTTTCTAAGCAGGCTTCCTTAATCGTGCGCACGAATCTCTCCGGTAAGCGTTCAGATTTGGTGAATGCGGAGGTAGCTTTACGGATTCGACACCAACGTTTGCTACCAAGCTCAGGAAGTCTGCTGTGAACAGCGGGTCTCGATCATGGATCAGGTAGC
>DASQVJ010000247.1:0-23014 GCA_035640835.1 Bryobacteraceae bacterium | reverse complement strand
CGAGCTCCTTGGCCATCCCTTTGGTCATGGTGGAAACGGCGGCTTTGGCGGCAGCGTAGATGGTCGCGCCAATGCCTCCACCATTCCGGGCCGCGATCGAGCTGAGGTTCACGATTACCCCGCTCTTTGCCTGGATCATATGCGGCACCACGGCTTGCGAAAGGAACCAGGCGCTCTTTAGGTTGAGCGTCATGACCTCTTCGTAGAGATCCTCCGTCATGTCGGTGAGCTTGGCGCGGCCCACCAGGTGCCCCGCGTTATTGATCAGGATGTCTACCTTGGGGGCAGTGTCCTTGAGGTGAGCAAGAAGGGCTCGGATGCCGTCGTTCACGCCGAGATTGGCTTGCAGGAGTTCGCCTTCAGCCCCGGCCTCCTTGACGGCAGCAAGAGTCTGTTCTGCGCCCTCGCGATAACTGTTGTAGTGCATCACTACCCGACAGACACCTTGCTTGGCCAGCGCAGCCGCAGTCGCAGCGCCAATGCCTCGGGATGCACCAGTGACCAGTGCGGTCTTTCCGGAAAACTCACTCATTCTTGTTGTTTCTCCACGAGCGCGAGCGGACGCACAGGCGCGCCGGTGCCGCCTCGAATTTTGAGAGGCGCTGCGACGATCTGAAACTCGTACGCCTGTGCCGTGCTCAGCTCTTCCAGTTGTAGATTCTCGATCAGATGAATGCCTTGCTCGACCAATAAATGCACATGCACCGACATCGCCGGGTTGGGGAGCTTCTCGAACGCCAGCGTGTCGGAACCGGCCGCGAAGACGCGGTGTTCGCTCAGCCATTTTGCTGCTTCAAGATTCACGCCCGGCATGGTTCCGCCGTTCACATACCGCTTGGCATCGTCGAAGAAGTGTCCCCAGCCGAGCCGCATCATGACCACGTCTCCCGGCTCAATGGTGATCCGGTGAGCCGAGCAGGCACGATCGAGATCAGCGGCCGTCACTTCATCTTGAACCTCGAGCGCCCGAACTCCACGAGTCCTCGCGACATCCAAGAGAACGCCGCGTCTCACGATCGGCTCGATGGAGGCCGCGTCGTGCGACTCGAGGCCGCCCGTGTAGCTCTGTTTCACTGCCGCCTCTCCATAGACGAAGCCGGCGCACGAGAAATGCCCCAAAGCGTCAATGTGTGTTCCGCAATGTCCGCTAAGGGCAATAGAGTCGGCGGCGGAACTCATCCCGTTCGGGCCCACGACTTCGCCGTGGAGTTTCGTCAGTCCGAAGAGGAACGGAGGATGCGTTGGAAAATGCGGCATCCCGGGGAAGTAGGGCTGCGATAAATCGAAGACACGTTGCGGCATCAGCGATGCGCTCCGGCGGCGGAGGTGTCGGGCAGGAAGTAGAAAGCGATTCCGAGGATCACATAAACCGCGAGCAACTGAATCCCTTCGAGCCAGTTCGATTCGCCATCGCTCGCAATCTGCCAACAGATCGCGGTGGAAACCGCAACGGCCAGCACTTCCGCGGGGGTGAACACGAGGTCCATGGGTCGCGGGCCAATGAAGTAGCTGGCAATCACGAGTACCGGCGAGACAAACAGTGCGATCTGTATGCTGCTGCCGATGGATACGCCGAGGCTGAGGTCCATGCGATTCTTCATGGCGACAAGGATGGCCGTCGAGTGCTCGGCGGCATTCCCGATGATCGCGACCACGATGACGCCCACGAAGATGCTCGACATGCCGAGAGCAGCGGCTGCTTCTTCGACCGAGCCCACCAGGATTTCGCTCATCCAGGCAACGAGCGCGGTGGCGAGCGCGAGGACTCCAAGGGACTTTCCGACGCTCCACGATTCGTGGTGCTCCACCGGATCGGAACCGATGTCGTTCGACGTGCCTTGGAAGAGCTGCTTGTGAGTTCGCAGCGAGAAATATAAGCCGGCAGCGTAGGTGACCAACAAAACTGCCGAGATCTCCAGGCTCAAACCACCTTCGCGTGTGACGCCCATCGGTCCAGCCAGGTGATGGAACGCCGCCGGTACGATCAGTGAGACAGTCGCAAGGGTCAGCATCGTCGCCTGAGCGCGCGCTCCAGCAGCATTGAACTGTTGCGATTGAAACTTCATTCCGCCCGCCAGTATGGAGGCGCCAAGGACCAGCAGCACGTTACCAATGATGGAGCCTGTCAGAGAGGCCTTCACAACATCGTGGAGACCCTTGCTGAGCGCTAGAAGGGCGATAATCAGCTCGGCGGCGTTTCCGAAGGTCGCGTTCAAAAGACCGCCGACGCCTTCACTCGTTTTCTCAGCCAGATGTTCCGTGGCGCGACCGAGCCATCCCGCCAAGGGGATGATCGCTGCGCTCGCCGCGGCGAACACCAAAGTCGGATTGTCAGAACCAAAGAAGCGCAGTCCAATTGCAACCGGCACAAAGACCAGCAACCAATTAAGAGAGGGTTTCAGCAAGCGATTGTCAGTTTCGCATAGCTCCGCCGGCGCGCTGGGAGCGGCTGCTGCCGGCAGGCCGATTATTGTGCCGCCTTCTGCCCGGAACGATAGGCTCGGGCGGTGCGGTCCAACGACCCAGCCGGAACTCCTGTTCATAACCCGCAGTGCGGTTGCGAATCACCACGCGCACGCCGCCTCTCGCATCGCACTCGTACTGCTCCTCGATGAGTTGCTGTCGCGCAGCTTCGCTGTGTAGCACGGGCACCGATGAGAGTTCATGGCCGTGAAGAGAGGGATCGAAGGGGAACTGTATTTCGTCCCAAAGCGTGATGTCTCCGGAGGGGCGCCCCGACTCATCACGAAAGCTCGACTCGAGGAATCGAAAGTGGCCGAGGTTGTGGACCGGCCAGTAGCCTCGCTTGATCGCAATCGGCGGCTCGCCGGGTCCGGGAAGCACGGTTCCTTTGGAGAACAGGACATCGAACACGACGTTCTTCCCGCCTTCCGCCTCCCGCCAGACGCCAAAGTGGCGGCTGAAGCGCTCGCGCAGCACATACCCGCTTTGCGCGTCGGCTTGAATCGCAAGTCCGATGGCCGTCGCCGATCGCGTGTGCGAAGAGCGTTTTACTTTACGTCCGAAGTCTTCACGCAATAAACGAGCGACCAGGGGAAGTTCGCTGCCTCCACCGGTGATATAGAGCGCATCCAGCCGCTTGCCTTCGGCATGTTGGTCGAGAAGATTGCGAGTGACCTCGGCTGTTCTCTCGACGAGAGGCGTGCAGAACTCGTAGTATTCATCCACCGGGACTCCGACTTCCGGGAACGTCTCGCGCACGTTTCCGAGATCGACGATGACGCGCTTTGTATTCGGATGCAGCGCTTCCTTGCGGACACGGCACTCCTCGGCGAGAAGGAAGATTTCCTTCTGAGTCAGCTCATCGAGGGTGAGACCCGCCTCTGCCAAAGCTGCTTCCGCGAGGATTACGTCGAAATCATCGCCACCTAATGTCGAGATGCCCTCGGACGCCACCACCTGATGAGTCCGGTCTTCGACTTCCACAAGCGACACATCGAAAGTCCCGCCACCGAGGTCGTACACCAGAACACGTTCCGATTTGCCGGTGCCTTTGGTGCGGTGACCGTACTCAATGCTCGCGGCCGTCGGCTCATTCAAAAGTCCGAGCACTCGAAAGCCCGCGCGCTGCGCAGGCTCGACGGTCAGGTAGCGCTGATTCGAGTTCGCATTGGCCGGGACGCCGAGCATGATCTCGATCTCTTCACCCGGTTCGATCTGCAAGCTCGAGCTTTCACGAAGCGCCTTGGCGAGGGCAGCCATCATTTCCGTGAGCAGATCGATGAGGGTCAGCTTCTGCTGTCCGATCTGGACGCGCGTTGCAGGCCCGGCATCCTCGAGAACGCGTTTCAACGAACGCACAACCGTCACTTGCGGCTCCACCTGGGCATCCCAGGCTTCCCAGCCGTAAAGCCTCTCCTGACCTCGAACCGCGATTAAGGGAGGGAACCAATCGTGAACGTGACCGGAAGGGCTATCGAACGTCACTACCGGAAAGTTCCCGCGGTCAACGGCCGCGACTACTATCCTCGTAGTGCCGAAGTCGATGCCTAACTTCATATCCCGCTAGCATAGCGCTTTACTAAGTATGCCGCGCGACTCCAAAACCGTTTTCACCGTGTTCTGTTTTGGCGTCAGATATCCGATAGAGGCCGGTTGTTCAACGCGCGATTGCTAAACTGAGAAAACTCACATATGGCGTTGCGCCTTTACAATACCCTGACGCAACAAGTAGAGCCTTTTCAGCCGCAAGACGGGTCGACGGTGCGAATGTACACGTGCGGACCAACCGTCTACAACTACGTCCACATTGGCAATTTGCGGACGTTCACGTTTCAGGATATTCTGCGACGCTGGCTGCGAGCACAGGGCTGGACCTTGAACCACGTTATGAATATCACCGACGTGGAGGACAAGATCATTCGCGCCGCGATGGCCCAGAACAAGAAGCTTCGCGAATACACGGAGGTCTACGAGCGTGCCTTTCTCGAGGATATGGCGACGTTGCGGCTCGAAGTTCCCCAGCTGGTACGGGCCACCGAGCATATCCCCGATATGGTCGATGCCATCCAGAAGCTGGCGGACAAAGGGTTCACTTACGAGAGTGACGGCTCGATTTACTACCGCATCGCGAGCTTCCCGGAGTACGGGAAGCTGTCGCACCTGGACTTTGGCGGCATGAAGTCAGGTGCGCGTGTAGACGTGGATGAGTACGACAAGGACGATGCTCGCGATTTCGTGCTGTGGAAGGCAAAGAAAGACGCTGAGCCGAGTTGGCCGACAGTGATCGGCGATGGCCGGCCCGGCTGGCACATCGAGTGTTCCGCCATGGCGATGAGGTATCTCGGCGAGACGCTCGACATTCATGCGGGCGGTATCGATCTGAGCTTTCCGCATCATGAGAACGAGATAGCGCAATCGGAAGCGATCACGGGCAAGCCGTTTTCGCGCTTCTGGATTCACGCCGAACACCTGATCGTTGAAGGCCAGAAGATGTCGAAGTCGCTCGGCAACTTTTATACTTTGCGGGATCTCCTTCAAAAAGGATATGCGCCGGAGACGATCCGATACCTGTTAATTCAGCAGCCCTATCGCAACAAACTCAATTTCACTTTCGACGGTTTGATAGCGGCGGCTACCTCCATCGAGCGGCTCCGTAATTTCAAACTCCGCCTGGATACCGAGCGGTTCGCCGACGGCACGGACGCTACGATCGAGACTCGTACGGCCAGGGCCACCCAGCAGTTCCGCGATGCGCTCGACGATGACCTGAATACGGCCGAAGCCCTGGCAGCGATCTTCGAATACCTTCGCGAGACCAATTCGGTGATGGATAGTGGACAGTACAAGGCAGGCAACAAAGCGTCGACGTATGCGCTGCTCGAGCTGTTCGATTCCGTTTTCGATGTGTTGAAGGTCACCACCTCGGCCGACGCGATTAGCGACGAGGAGATCGAACGACTCGTCGCGGAGCGTGTTCAGGCCAAGAAGGCCAAGAATTTTAAGCGCGCGGACGAAATTCGTGCGGAACTCCTCGAGCGAGGAGTGATTCTCGAGGACACAAAAGAAGGCATGCGCTGGAAAAGAAAATGAAGCTGCAATCGAAGGTAGTCCACGTGGGCGATCGGAAGCGGGCGGGAGATCACATTCCGGTCACAACCCCGATTTACACGGCGGCGAGTTTCTTCTACGACGAAACAGAACTTCTGGACAAGGTGCTGGGCAAAGAAGAAGAAGGATTTGCTTACGCCCGTTATGACAACCCGACGGCCAGTGCGCTCGAAGAGCTCGTTGCGTCATTGGAGAGCGGTGCGGGCGCCTTGGCGTGCGCGTCGGGTATGGCTGCGATCCATATCGCCCTCAGCTCCGCGCTGATGGATCGACGCAAGCACGTCGTGGCGGCGAGTGCGCTTTACGGCGCAACGACGTCGATGTTGACCAAGGTCCTCGAGCCGTTTGGAGTCGAAACCACCTTCGTCGACATCTGCGACGAGAACGCCGTTCGGAACGTGATCGAGAAGGAGAAGCCTGGCGCCGTGTTGATGGAGACGGTGTCCAATCCGCTGCTTCGAGTCGGACCGCTCGATCGGATCGCCGAGGTGAGCCGTGCGGCGGGCGCGGCGTTAATCGTGGACAACACGTTTGCCACGCCGATGATGGTTCGGCCGCTCGAGCTCGGCGCAAACATGGTGGTTCACAGCGCGACCAAGTATCTGTCCGGTCACGGCGACGTTCTCGGCGGGTTGCTTGTGGCAGATGCGGAGCACCTGGAGCCTTTGCGCGCTCTCTCTCGCACCTATGGACCTGTGCTCGGGCCTTTCGAGTGTTATCTGACGATGCGCGGGGTGAAAACCTTCGCAGTTCGCTACGAAAGACAGTGCCAGAACACTTGCCGCGTGGCAAACTGGCTTGCGACCCAACCGTCCGTTGAACGAGTCAACTTCTTGGGAGATCCGCAGCATCCTGACGCGGAAAACATCCAAAGGCTCTTGCCCGCGAATCTATATGGCGCCATGCTCAGTTTCGAACTGAAGGACGCCGGACGCGACCAGGTGTTCCGCTTCATGGATTCGCTCAAGATGATCGTGCGTGCGACATCCTTGGGCGACGTGCACACGATGATTCTGTATCCGGCCATCAGCTCGCATCGTGATCTGGCGCCAAAGCAGCGTGAACGTTTGGGGATCCGCGAAAATCTCTTGAGGCTCAGTATCGGGATTGAAGCGGCTGACGACATCATCGCGGACCTGGAACAGGCCTTCGCAAACTCATTCGCGAAGGCTTAGCAGCCTTGTTCGCCGGGCCGTCGCAGCACCTTGAACAATCGCCAAACGTAGAGGGCGATCATCAAAACCAGCACAGCGGTCGACACCGGACCGACATAGTCTTTCACTTCGTCATATCGACTTGCGAGAACTCGACCGGCGAATGCGAGCAGCAACGTCCAGAGGAACGTCCCGATCGCTGAATAGAACAGGAATTTCGGCTGAGGCATCCTGGCGAGGCCAGCGGGTAATGAGATGACGGTTCGAATACCAGGGACCATGCGCCCGATCAGTACGGCCGCAGCGCCATGCCGCTCGAGCCAACGTTTGGCTTCATCCAGATCCTGACCGCACATCGCGATCCATTTCCCGTGTTTCTCGATGAAGCGACGGAGTCGGTCTTCGCCGACTTTGGCTCCGAGCCAATACCATGCGTAGGCACCTGCGAGAGAGCCAATGGATCCGGCGACCACGATGCCGAAGAACGTGAGCTCGCCCTTATCCGTTTCAAATCCGGCGAGTGGCATGATCAGCTCGGACGGAATTGGCGGAAACACGTTCTCCAGAAACATCAGGAACGCGATTCCCCAGTACCCAAGCGTTGTCACGAGATCGGTAACCCAGTCCGACATCAGGCCCTGCCGCCGGTATGTGACTCAGTAGCGAAGGGTTATGTTGCACTCGCCAACGCATTCGGGCTCGACGACGAGCTGGCCGAGGGCGTCGGAGCGAGTCCGTAGCGGCTTGCTGCCGATGGTTGCCTTCCAACGCGGATGGTAGGTGATGTGAACGGTCAGGATCTCGCCGGGTTTCATGTTCACTCGAACGGTACCTTGGCTTGGGTTCTCGAAGTGGATCATGCGGCACCCATCCAGGAACCGGGAGGACCCCAAGTCGCATGTTCGCTCAAGGGCAGCTACGTATGTTCGCAGTTCGTCGACATCGAGCCCATTTGCAGGCGTGTGGCGAACCAATTCCTCGGCACGAATCACTTGAACGAGCGTCAAGTGGGAGAGGTGATAGAGGTAGGCGCCCGGCTCGCTCCAGATTAAATCGAGGCCCTGGAATTTGAGAGGGTGAGCAAATGCTTTGTACGCTTCGGTCGACTCTGCGTCTGTCACTCCAATCAAATTGACACCGTAGGCTTTCAGCCAGAGCGTGGACGCGTCGCGGGCTTGAGCTTCCGTGGCGTTCTGGTCCGTGTAGATCGTGTGCAGCGCGACCCGGTGAACCCAGCTTGGTATCGACGCGTCGCAACAACCCGCGAACTGCGGCGTGTCTGACCAAACATTCATCCAGAGTGCGGCCGATCCAGGTGCAAAGACGCGGCCGCCAATAGACCACCGACTGACCTTCTGCGCAAACCGATACTCGAATGTCTGGGTCACGTCGATGGGACGAACCGTAAGTGCACCCTGGAGGGCTGTGATGATCAAACAGGGCGCCAGCACAAGCGCCAACCACCACCTGAGCGACATCGCCGCGAACCCCAGCAACAGTGCCGCCGCGATCTCCCATTCCTGCTGAAATCGATACGGCTGAGGTAACAATGCGAAGCCGAACCACGAATAGGGAATCGTGATCGCCGACGTGATCACAAAAAACGCCGCGACGAACTGAACGTATCCCGACGCCCGCAGTCGCCGGCACAGAACCACCACGCTGAGGACGACGCCTGCGTAGATCGCGTGCATCGGCGTGAATGGAAAATAGCCGTTCGACGATTGCGCCTGAAAGACCGTGTTGCTGACCGTGTCCCAGGGAACCACGGCAAGCACGACGGTGCCAGTTCCGATGGCCACCAGACCGACTCGCAACGAAGCGTGCCACGACCGCTGGACGAGCAGATACGCGAGGACAGCCAGGCTCAGTCCAATCGCGCCCGGCCAATTCGTGAGCACAAGCGCCGAGCACAACGCGACCGCTGGTAGGAGCGCAATGAATCGACGGCTCTTGCATCCGAAGTCAATCGCAACGAGGGCCAAGGGCAGAATTGCGAGTGCTGCCACGTGCGGACCATCGCCGTACTGCACCAGGTTCTGCAGACGACGCATGCTCAGCAGGGAACCCGAGTCGTGCCGGACCTCGGGAAAGATCCAGATCGAGGGAGACACCACGGCGTAGATCGCAGCCGCTGCCGTCGCGTAGTGCAGCGAGCATCGAAAGTAATACGCCATCAACAGCAACGAGACCGGGCCCAGCGAATAACAGATCGCCGTCACAAAATGGTAGGCCCGGGCGGGCGATATTCGCCAATCCGCACTTGCCAGAAACGCGACCAGATAGTGCAACCCCGGTTGATAAACCTGCTCGATCGGCATGCCGCCGAACCACAAGGGAAACCAGCCGAGCTCGTGCCAGTGATCTCGAATGTAACGCGCGAAGGCGATGAATGAGCCCGCTACCGAGCCCATCTCGTCGATGTACTCAACGGTAAATAACGGATAGACTTGGGCTGCCGCAAGCGTCCAAACCAATAGACAGGCGCCTGCCAGGCGGATACGCGGATTCTTGTGCAGGCCCTGAAGCACTCGGTATGCTTAAAGATACTCTATGAGCCAGGCCGCAACGGCCATGCCCTTCACGGAAGTGGTGGAGGCGCAAGGCCACCTCATCGATTCCCACATCATGGAGCGCATCTTCGACACCGTGGTGGAATACCAGGGCCGCTTCGAAGTCGAGCGTTTTGAGATTGGAAGAACGAACAGCGATGCATCCCACTTGCGATTGAAGGTGGAAGCGCCAACGCACGAGCAGATGCAGCTCATGCTCGAGGCGCTGATATCGCTCGGTTGCTCACCAGCGGCCACGGGCGACGCGGAACTTCGGCAGGTGGAGCGCGATAAGTGCGCACCGGAGGATTTCTACTCGACCACAAACCACAGGACGCTGGTGAAGGTTCGCGGAACGTGGGTGGAAGTTCAAAGGCAGAGAATGGACGCGCTCGTAGTGGTCCGCGACAATACCGCGGTTTGCACAAAGCTGCGCGACATCAAAGCAGGCGACTTTGTGGTGGTCGGCATGAACGGCATTCGAGTCGTGCCCGAGTCAAAAGAGCGCGACCGCCTGGCTTTTGCGTTCATGAGCAACGGTATCTCGTCCGAGCGACAAGTGGAGACCGCCGTTCGACAAGCCGCGGCGATCATGAAGGCGGCGCTCGAAGAAGGGAAGAAGATCGTGGTTGTCGCGGGTCCTGTGGTGGTTCACACGGGAGGATCTCCGGCACTGGCCGCGCTGATCCGCCACGGCTATGTGCAGGCGTTTCTCGCAGGCAACGCCGTCGGCGTTCACGATATCGAAGCCGCGTTGCTTGGAACATCTCTTGGCATCCGCCAGCTTGACGGCAGGCAGGAAGAGCACGGGCATCGGAACCATATGCGAGCCATCAACGCCATCAATCATGCGGGCAGCATTGCCGGAGCGGTGGAATCCGGACGCCTGACCAGCGGCATCATGTACGAGCTCGTGAGACATAACGTGCCTTTCGTGTTGGCGGGCAGCCTGCGTGATGACGGACCACTGCCGGACACCGTCACCGACATGAACGTGGCACAGGATCTCTCGGCGAAACACCTGGAGAATGCCGGCGTCGTACTTTGCCTGGGATCGATGTTGCACTCGATCGCGATCGGCAACATGCTTCCAAGCTGGGTCAAAATTATCTGTGTGGACATCAACCCGGCGGTGGCAACCAAGGTCAGCGATCGAGGAACCGGCCAGGCCGTCGGGGTGGTCACCGATGTCGGCCTTTTCCTCGATCATCTTGCGAAAGCTTTAGTACCGAATGAGTAGCACTTACACCGAAGAACACGCGCGATCCGGAGTCGACGCGCAGCTCCCGGACATCGAGACCTGGGAGAATCAATATCCGAACTACGAGATTGAGATCGTGATCCCCGAGTTCACCTCCGTTTGTCCAAAGACGGGACTGCCCGACTTCGGGACAATCACACTGCGATATGTTCCGGATAAGCTTTGCCTGGAGCTGAAGTCGCTGAAGATGTACGAGCTCGCCTATCGCAACCTCGGCATCTTCTACGAGAACGTGGTGAACAAGTTCCTGCGCGACGTGGTTCGAGCCTGCAAGCCCGTGAGCGCCACGGTCATCGGCGACTTTACGCCGCGCGGCGGCATTCGGTCCAGGATCACCGCCACTTACAATCGGGACGTCAGTGGCTACTAAGTCCGAGGAACTAACCGCCATCATCCAGGAAATTCGCGATCGGGTGCGAAGAAGCCATCCGAGTGGGCAAGCGGGGTCATTGAATGTCCCTTTGCCTGACCTGCTCCCGATCCTCCATGCGAAGGACGCTGCGGAAGCGAAAGCCGCAGCCATCGGCAGCGTCAATCCTCGACCTCCGGGTCTCGTCAACTCGGCGATTCAGAAGGCGAAGACAACCATTTCGCGCTCGCTCAACTGGTTCGTCCGAGATCAAGTGGAGTTCAACCGCTCCATGCTGCAGGTCGTCGAAGCTCTATTGACGGCGTTGAACGAGCAGAATCGCGTGACAATAGCCTTAGCTCAATCCCTGGACAAAGGTTTGGATGAAGCAAGACAACAAGTCGAGCACATTACTCGCGACTCCGAGCTGCGCGTGCAAAAGGCACTTGCGGAGTCCGAAAAACTGCGATTAGAGGCGTCGCTGCTCGGCGATATCCGCACGCATTGGTACAGTTGGCGAGTCGAGTGGGAGCAGAAGCTTGCGCAAAATGAGGCGATTCTCCTTCGCGCAGTCGCCGAGCTACAGACCGCTCACAATCATCGCCTGGCTCTGCTCGAAAGCGGATTTCGCGAATCAGTCCGCGAGCAACACACCAATTTCCGGGCAGCGCTCGACGAAAAAGCTCACGAATTGCAGCAGCAGGTCTGGGAAGGATTGGCCGAGCTACGCAAGCTACATCATGAACTTCGAGTCGAGCATGAACGCACGATTCGAACCGAAATCCGCATGGCGCGTCCCGGCACGATTGCCGTAGCAACAACAGCAAACAACGAGCACCTGCCCATCGACTACCGCCGCTTTGCCGAGCGCTTCCGAGGATCGGAGGATTACGTTCTCGAACGCGCCCGATTCTACGTCCCTCTTTTTCGTGACCACGCTCCGGTTCTCGACATTGGTTGTGGCCGCGGCGAGTTCCTGAGCCTGCTTCGGGACGAGGGCGTTCAAGCTCGCGGTATCGATCTCGATGTCGAACAAGCTCGCGCGAAAGGTCTTGATGTCGTGCAGGGCGACATGTTCCAGCACCTCGAATCTCTCGAAGAAAGCTCGCTCGGCGGCATCTTCTGCTCGCAGGTTATCGAGCACCTCGAGCCTGCCAGTATCCCGCAGCTCATCGCGCTGGCGGCTCGAAAAACCAAGCCTGGTGGAATCCTTGCGCTCGAGACACCAGACCCGGCGTCCCTTGCGATCTTCGCCACCCACTTCTACATCGATCCCACACACACCCGGCCCGTGCCGGCGCCCCTGGCAGTCTTCTACCTGGAAGAGGCCGGATTCGGCGCCATTGACGTCCACAAGCTCGCGCCTGCCATCGAAACGAATCCGAGCCTCGCGGAACTGCCGCAAGCCTTCCGCGACGCGTTCTTCGGCGGGCTTGACTACGCGGTCGTCGGCTATCGGCTTTGACGAAGTTGTTCGTATAAACGAGTCTGCTCGGCCGCGACGCGATCCCAGCTATAACGCTTCAGTGCCGTAGCCCTCGCGCTCGACTCGATGTTCGCCCTCAGCACAGGGTCCGTCAGCAGCCGGTCGATAGCTGATGCGAACGTCGCTCCCTCGTCGGCATGCAGATAGTCCTGGTCCGGCGTAACTTCGAGTCCATTGACTCCTCCGCTCGTGCTCACGATCGCCTTGGCCATCGCCATCGCTTCCATGATCTTGATGTTTGTTCCAGCCGATGCCTGCAGCGGCGCGATCACGACGGACGCTCGCCCATAAGCCGGTCGAACATCCGATACGAAGTCTTGCACCTCGATCCCTGGCTGATCCAGCCTCGGCCGCACGCGATCCTTGTACAGATCGAGAAAGTATCCAGGCCTTGAGCCGGCGATGATGTGCAGTTTGACCCCAGGTGTCTGAATCCTCGGCCATACTTCTTCGAGAAACCAATCCACAGCGAGCACGTTTGGCAGATGCGCGAACGACCCGATGAACAGGATTCGCCCCTCTTCAGGTTGCGATGCCAGGGGCTGAAAGCGCTGAAGGTCCACGCCATTGATCAATGTCGCGACCTGTTTCCCGCCAGTGACCATTCGCGAGTCTTTGCGCGACATCACGACCACCGCGTCCATGCGACTCCACGCTTCCTGCTCGAAGCGAACCCATTTGTCGTGCTGCTCGCGCAGCTCCCAATCTTCGCCCTTCGAAAGCAATTGGCTACAGAGATCGAGCGTGATGTCGTGCTCCACCAGGATCGTTGGCGCAGGACGGCAATCCGCGTCATATTGAGCGAACTGCGTGAACTCGAGCTGCGCTATGTCGGGCTGCCATTTGCGAGTCATCATCTGCAAAGCCGCGTGCATCGCAGGCGAGTCGAATTCTTCCACGACATCCGGCCGCACACTACTCGGCAAATCGTGCCGGCCTTCGCGCTTTACCTGTACGATCTCCACGCAGACATCGAGCAGTTCCTTAGGCGGCGTCTTCAGCTCATCGCAAAAAGTCACGAGCACCTGATCATAGTCGGCCGCAGCACGCCTCATCAGGTTGTACATGCGAACAGCACCACCGTGCGACAAAGGAAACGGCACATATGGCGCCGCGATCAGCACAACGGGCTTACCGCTTGCCTGTTTCCCGGGAAACACCGCGACAGATCCGCTTGCCAGCGCCAACAGCCGCTCCTCATCAAGGCCCGAGGCACTCAGCTTACGGACCCAACTCGAGACTTGGGATGCGTCCGCCAGAGCCCGGAGCGCGGGCTTCTCCTCCCAAACGGCTTTCAGATTCAGACGCGCAATCGCATCGCGCCACAACTTCCGAAACAACGGCGCCGAACTCACGCACCGTGCGAGAAATCGGAGGTAGTTCCGCTCCAGGATCTCGTCAAGCTGCTCTTGGGTGTAGTAACGCGACGTCGTGGACCGATGGTCATGAACCACCTTTGCATCCGCAGCGAACACCGTCGGCCATCCTCGCAGCCATCCCCGATACCCGACGTCCAGGTCCTCGACGTAGGCAGGCTGATACACCTCGTCGAACCCGCCGAGAGACCGCAGTTTTGCCGTGTCGTACAACGAACATCCACCGGACCCATAGAGTACGTAGCTCAGATCTTCACCCTCGATTGGCTGCTCGCACCAGATCGGGAAGTAGGGATCCTTGCGGTCTTTCGGAAGCTCCGGCATCACCGCCTTGCCTGTTTCCTCACGCCGCCGGCCTTCCGGAAAGAAGATCTGTGCCGTCGCGCAAAACAGATCAGGCACGCGGTCGAAGGCGGATCGCATCGCGCGCAGGAATCCCGGATAAATCACCATGTCGTTGTTCAGCAGGCAGACGTGCGAGAACCGGGCAGCTTCAATTCCACGATTCACTGCCGCAGAGAAGGAGAGCGCACCTTCCGATACCAACACCCGGACTCTCGGATGCGTCTTCTGCAACCAAGCCGCAGTGCCATCGTCCGACCCGTTGTCAACGACAATCATTTCTCCGGGACGGCAGAAATCCGCACAGAGCCCCGGCAGTAAACGCTCGAGCAACGCACGACCGTTCCGGGACGGGATCACTACCGAAATACCGTCGGGCAGTGAACCAACCGGTTCCGGCGACACCTCCGGAGTCATTAACCGCTTCTGCGTTGCGGCAATCTCGCCCGCCCAACGCGCCCGCACCGCCAGCCACGGTCGATAGAACGCTTGCGGATGAAACACACGCCACACGAACGTGTAGAGCGAGCTCCCCGGACTCAGCTCCCAGCGAACAAAATTGCGCGCCCGCCAACCGAGATATCGGATGATCTCGAGCAGCGCTCGGGGATGCAGCGGAAAGTGATCGAGAGTTTCGTTGTAGACCAGCAGCAGCTTGGCGCGAGCAAACGGAGCCATGGCACGCAGACGCCAGTAAGGCATCTTCGGCTGCTGCATGACTGCGCTATACCGGACCGCATGACCGCGCAGAATCGCCCGCATCGCTCGCACGTTCTCTCGAAAGCTTCGTGCAACGTGATACCGGATCCAGCGACCTCTGGGAGGAGGGAACTCGGAAACGACGTACAGCTGCAACTCCGGCGCGATGGCGTCGAAGCGTTCGAGATACTCGGGAAGCAGGTCGTCCGAGCCGGTTGCAAAAGCGACCTTTACGGGCGACGCGTACGTGTCAGTCGAGTTCAATCACGGCAGCGCATCTCAAATGAGAGCGCTGGACTCCAGCTTGAAATTGCCTGCGAGGTAATCCTCCCACCACGCCAGGGCCTGAAGGCAAAACGCTGTGGAAACTGGGTTCACAAAAGGCATGAGACCGGAGGGCTTGCGTCCGAAGTAATAACCCCCGGCCAGCCGTTCCTCTCCAACCCTGCACTGGAACGTGCGAATCCGGCTCGCTTCGTCCTCGGCCGCGGCATAGTCAAGAGGAACCGCTCCGGCATGATGGGCCAGCAGTCGGACCCGCAGCAATTGAGCACTCACGTCGGAACGCTCAAAAATCGGTGCAATTTCCCGAAGCAGCGTGCCCGCCTTCTTCATGCCCGCCTCCAAGACTTGACGGATTTCCGGCCGATCCGCTACCGGCAGCAGAGCTTCCAGGAAATATGCGTATGCATGAAGCCGGTCCATGGTCTTCTCTGGAGTTACCGTCGGCAGGAACGATGGCTCCTGACCAATAGCGGTTACCAGCGCTCGCTCGTAAGCTCTGCGAAAGCAGTCTTCGCCCGTCACTTCGGCCAAATCGAACCAAGCCATCGCCGACTTCAACTGATAACACCCCGGCTGACGCGACCACTGCGATGTGTAAGGAATCGGACTCTTTTCTGGCAATCGCAGGATTGGGTGGAAAGTGTCATCCACCGCGAAGTCACGTTTCATCGCTTCAGCCCCGGCCAAGGCGGCGTCTAGATAGCGGTCGTCCGAAGTGACTCGCCATACAGCCAAGAGTCCCCGAACGATAATTCCGCAGTCAAAGAAATATGTCAGATTTTGGGGAACATCACCGTTGGCCGAGTACTCAAATGGGAATGTCTGGGCCTTACGATCCCAGGCGGTATCCACCAGGAAGTCAGCGCCCTTCCTGGCTGCCTCCAGGAACCCGCGCTCGCCTATGCGCTTGAAAAGAAAGACAAGTGTGCTTACAGCGTAGCCGGTGATTTCCGTTGAGATTCGCGCGTTCTTTCGAATGTCCGTATAGTAGTAGCGTGCGACGCCGCCGCTTGGTTCCTGGATGCCTGAGCGCAGGAACCAACAGCCGGCACGCTCGAGCGAATCGGCAGTGTGCAAAGAGATGATCCTTGGTGTCAACGAAATTGCTAGTGTAGCACTGGGTCTCGCGAGATTTTTCCGTGACCGGATCGCGATTTCTAACCCCTATGCGGTGTCCGTCCTCCTGGTCTTACCGGTGGTCTGCTTTGCACAAACGCCAGCCCCCATCGGCATCGTCAGGGGAGATTTGTTGGAGTGGAAAGGCGATAAAGATAAAAACGACGGGACCCTCAGGGTCAGGTCGTTGCATGACGGTCAAAACTATGACTGTCAGGTAGACCGGTTCACCTATCTCGAACGCGAGAACGAGCGGATCGTCCCGTCTGCGTTACGCGTCGGGGAAACCATCGAGATCATCGCCGACCAGAAGCCCGGGGGCAAGTGTTACGCACGAACCGTCCGGGTCACGACACAGACCGGTCCGGCTAAGCCAGGACAGCGCCCCGCAATCCGGGTTTCGCGGAGCCCCCTTCTCGACGCCGTCTACCCGCGAGGGAACGTGACTTACGCCGGAGTGGTAGTCCGGATGGCGCCAGGAGTGCTCGTGCTACGAACGCGCAATGATGGCGAGCAACAACTGCTCCTGCGCGGCGACACCCGCTATCTCGAGGGCGGCTCGCCATCAGCGATAGAGGCGCTTGGGGTGAACACGCGAGTCTTCGTTCGCTGCGGCCGCAACTTGGAAAACGACCTCGAGGTCTACCAGGTGATCTGGGGTGAAATCAGCGGTCCCAAGAGGCCGCAGCAACCGTGACTGGGTGTCACAGCCGTTGCCATCTACCCACAGCAGAGTAATACCGTAACGCGTTGAAGAAAAGCGACGTCCTTCACCGTTGATATACTGGCTATTCGCCTGCTAAGCGCCTAAAACATGAAGTATCTCGCTCTTCTGCTTCTTCCGGCCGGGCTGTGCCATGCCCAGGATTTCTCCTCCGGACAGGCCGCCCGCATTGTAATCGGACAAACGACGTTTACCCGGCAGGAGCCCGGTACGTCCGCATCCGTGGTTGGTAGCGTTGGTGGACTCGCTTATGCCAACGGTATGCTCCTGGTTGCGGATGCGAACCGCATAGGCGCATTCGGAGTTAATAACCGCGTCCTGATTTACAACGACATCGCTTCCAAGCTGCCCCGTCCAACCGCGGAACTGCCATCGCCTCCGGCGGCGCGCTGTCAGGTTTGCGGCGGCGTGGCCGACGTGGTGCTCGGACAGTCGGACTTTACGAAGAACGAGATTGCTCTTTCTCAGTCGGGTTTGCGGTTGCCTACCGCCGTAGCGACCGACGGGCAACGCGTAGCGGTGGCAGATACGGACAATAATCGAGTCCTTATTTGGAATTCGATCCCAACACAGAATGGGCAGCCGGCCGACGTTGTGGTTGGGCAGACCGCCTTCAACGCTTCGAACATCAACGCTGGTGGGGGAGCTACGCCGAACGCCCGCGGCTTCCGAGGCCCTCAAGGAGTTTGGATCCAAAACGGCAAGCTGTACGTGGCGGACACGCAGAATAATCGCGTGATGATCTGGAACCAAATTCCGACCTCCAATGGCGCTGAAGCTAACGTCGTGCTCGGCCAGGCGAGCTTCAGCGTCGGTGCCGATCCCAATCTGCAGTTCACATTGAACCCGCAACCGACGAACATGGTGAATCCCGTTGCTGTAAGCTCCGACGGAACGCGGCTCTTTGTCACAGATCTTGGTCACAACCGGATCCTCGTTTGGAATACCATACCGACGCGCAACCAGACTCCGGCGGATTTTGCGTTGGGGCAGCCCGATGTGTCCAGCACCACCGATCGCCCCGCTGACAAGGCAAACAACACCAAATTGCTCTGCGAGCCCACCGGAACCAACAGCTCCGACAACACGCCGATCTACCCCGCGCGCTGTGCAGCTACGCTTAATTTTCCACGCTTTGCGGTTTCCGATGGACAGCGCCTGTTCGTAGCCGATGCCGGAAACAGTCGGGTGTTGATCTGGAACACAATGCCGACTCGGAACGGGCAGCCGGCGGACCTCGTGCTCGGACAACGTGACTTCACTTCGAATGACGAGGGCGTCGTCTCCCCGGTCACCCGTGAGTCTGCCGCCGATTCGCTTCGGACTCCGCTGTCACTTGCCTGGGATGGTGTGAATCTTTACGTGAGCGATCCCTACAATCGGCGGGTCGTTGCGTTCACCGTCGCCGACGTCAGTTTTGGGCGTCCTGAGATCCGGAATGCTGCAAGTCAAAATATATTCGCCGTCGGAACTGTGACCGTTTCCGGCACCGTTGCGGAAAACGATGAGGCCACCATCAAGATCGGCGGGGTCGATTACAAGTACAAGGCCGTCGCCAACGACACGATCACGGGAGTCATCAACGGCCTTGTTGCTGCGATTAACAAGGACGCAGGCGACCCGCTTGTCATTGCGCGACCGAACATCGCAATCCAGGGGCTCGTGCTTACGGCGCGAAAGCCGGGAGAGGAGGGGAACGCCGTCACGCTTTCGACTTCCGTAACACCCACCACCTCCGCACTCAGCCTTACAGCAAGCGGCTCATCCCTTACCGGCGGACAGGATGCAGCGCGTCTAGCCCCGGGAAGCCTCATCAACCTTCGGGGTGTGAACTTCACGGATCGAACCGAGACTGCTCCGGAAACAGGTCAGTTCCTCCCGACCACACTCGCTGGAATACAGGTCTATGCCGATGGGCGCCGATTGCCGCTGTTGATGGCCTCCCCGACTCAGATTACGACGCAGTTGCCCTATGAGGTTTTCGATACGACCTCGGTCAGCTTGTTCGTTCGCCGCCAGACCGCGGATGGGAACGTTCAGGTCTCCAATGCAGTCGGTGTACCGGTCGTAACCACTAACCCGGGCCTGTTTGCGGCCGAAGGCACAGACCCAAGGCCGGCGGTGGCAATGCATGGCAGCAGCTTTGCCCAAGGCGTCATCTCGGTGGACGGTAGCATCAAAGCCGGCGACGTAGCGACCATCACCGTTGAAGATCGCACCTACACCTACACGGTGGTTGCAGAAGACAATCTCGAATCCGTGCGTGACAAGCTGATTCAAGCCATTAACCAGGATCCTAGGGTCTTGGCCTATCCCGCATCCGTGTATACCCAGATCCGTCTGCAAGCACGAGAGCCAGGGCCCGATAACAATGGCATCACGATCGCCGCCACTGTCAACAGCGGAGCCTCATTGATCCTCACCGCCCTCAACACCACGCTCTGCTGCGCCAATACGGCGGGCGCTCCCATCACCGACGCGAATCCTGCGGTACCCGGTGAGCTCATCATCGTCTACGGGACTGGTCTTGGGACGCTTTACGGCGACAACATCGACAAGGTACAAACGGGAATGCGGTGGGACGGCTCTGGCGGCGTCACTATAACGAATCCAGTGGACGATGCCTTGGTTGGCGGCCGAACGGCGCGCGTTCAGTATGTTGGGCTCCGGCCCGGCAGTGTCGGAGTATATGAGGTGCATCTCCTCCTGAACTCCGACTTACCTACGAACCCCTTAACGCAGCTCTACATCGCGCAAGGATTTTCGGTTAGCAACATCGTGACTATCCCGCTGGTGAACCCGAAGCCGCCTGAGTAAACGCGCTACCGGGGCCCGTCATACGGTTTGAACCGCTCGCGGCGCAGCAACTCCTGCGCCGCTTCCAGCCTTTCCGGCAGCACATAAAAGAACACCCCGACTCGCTCGCCGACGAAGATTACCCCTCCGCGATACGTGTCGGTCTCGATCATGTAGTCGATCTTTGCTGCCGTTAGCAGTTGTTCGATCTTCAGCGCGTCCCTGAGCCTCTTTGCGATGTACAGGAGGTCAAGGTCGGCCTCACCGAAGTGCTCGGAGTCACGTCGCACTTCGTTATCCGCGAACCCGGGCGGAAAACGCCCGGTAAGCTTCGGGCCCGCCGTTTCGGTTCAACATCTCGGAAAAGCGTTCTGCGACGATCTCGAGGTTCTTGTATTGTCCCTGGTTCCTGTAGATGGCTCTCATTTCCGGCACCAGATCCTTGATTCGCTCCCAAACAAATAGAAGCTCCAGGCCGCTCTGGAATAACAACTCCTCATTCAACACACCAGAGGTGACAAAGGACGCCACCATCTCCCAGTAGCTCGTCACCATTCGAAAGTACGTGTTGGTGTCGTAGCCAGGAGGGCAGACTTTCCCGAACTCCTCCATCGATTTCACTTTGAATGACTTGCTAAACCAATCGCGTGCAGTCCGCAGCTTCTCCTCGCGGCGGAGTTCGTAGAGTCGAACTATCAGGTTTACGTCTTCGTAGGTAGCAGGGCTCGACATAAATCAATCACGATATCATTCCATTGGGCTGCGGCAGCCCTTTTTACTCCAATGCCAACTAGACGCAAGCTGCTGTCCCAATTAGTGCTTAGCGGAGGTGTTCTCGCTGTGCGAGAGGCTCTCGGAAAAGCTTCCCAACCGTCCACCAAAGTATCGTTTGACGTGCCACCCCACTCGTGCGATTGTCACACGCACATCTTCGGCGACCCAAAGGACTTTCCGCTTTCGCCGAAAAGAACGTACACGCCTGAGACCGCGTTGCCTGAGGAGATGTCTACCCTTCACAAGGCCTTGGGCGTCGAGCGTGTCGTCATCGTGACGCCCAGCATCTACGGCACCGATAACTCGTCCACACTGCATGGAATCAAGGCTCGCGGCAAGACCGCGCGAGGTGTAGCTGTGATCGACGATCAAACCTCAGAGCGTGACTTGGATGCTATGGAGAAGGCTGGAGTTTGTGGCGTACGCATTAACGCCGCGACAGCGGGCATCAACTCTCCCGACGCGATCCGAACCAGTTTTCGAAGCCTCGCTGCTCGACTGAAGCCCCGAGGCTGGCACATTCAGATGTATACGAACCTGCCCGTGATCGCCGCTCTGCAGGAGATGCTTGTCAACTCCCCGGTTGTCACCGTAATCGATCACTTTGGAGGTGCCAAAGCATCGCTCGGAGTAGAGCAGGAAGGCTTCCCGAAGTTGATTGACCTCGTGCGGTCAGGCAAGGTGTACGTGAAGATCTCGGCGCCTTATCAGAATTCCGAGCAGGCTCCAGACTACCCGGACATGGTGCCTTTCGCGAAGGCCCTGATCGCTGCCAACCCCGATCGGATCCTGTGGGGCTCGAACTGGCCGCACCCCAACCCTGGCTCGGGAGATCCTCTGAAGGTCATTACGCCGCTGCGTCCAATCGACGACGGGCGAGTCCTGAATCAGTTATCTGTTTGGGCTCCCGATGCCGTGATTCGCCGCAAGATTCTCGTCGACAATCCGGCTCGCGTTTACCGCTTCTGAAAGCCGGCGAGACGAGCGTTGCTAAGATCGCGAGATGTCTCCGATTCTTGCGCGACTCGTTGTTTGCTGTTTATTGCTGTCGACTTCGTTCGCTGCAGAACCTACTCTGGAATGGGCAAAGGTCAATGCAGAGGCACTCCACCACTTCCAGTCAGTTGTTCGGATCGATACGAGCAATCCTCCCGGGAATGAGACCGCTGTTGTCGAGTACCTTCGCAAGGTGCTCGACCAGGAAGGCATCCCATCTGAGGTGTTCGCGCTTGAGCCTGGTCGAGGGAACCTGGTCGCTCGACTCAAGGGCAGCGGACGCAAGAAGCCAATCCTGATCCTCGGTCACACCGATGTGGTCGGGGTGCAGCGCGAGAAATGGCCTGTCGATCCGTTCGGAGCCGTACGGGAGGGCGGGTTTATTTGGGGACGAGGCACCACGGACAACAAGGACATGGTCACCGCGGGCCTTGTGGTCCTGTTGCAGCTAAAGCGCCTGAACGTGCCTCTCGATCGCGACGTGATCTATGTTGCTGAAGCGGGCGAAGAGGGCACGAGCCGTGTCGGGATCGAGTTTCTGGTCCAGCAACATTGGGATTCGATCGCCGCCGAGTACGCGCTCGCGGAAGGCGGCTTTGTCCATTCCAACAAAGGGAAAGTACGATACCTCGAAGTCGCGACTACTGAGAAAGTGCCTCGAGGCGTGAAACTGGTGGCGACTGGTACGTCGGGCCATGGCTCGAGACCTCGCCGGGATAATGCGGTCGGGCACCTGTCCACGGCGGTCAGCCGAGTGTTTCAATGGGAGCCGCCAATGCGGCTGAACGATACAACACGCACATTCTTCGAGCGTCTCGCGACCATCAGTCCTCCAGAGGAAGCGGCCCGCTACAACGGACTGGTCGATCCACAGAAGACAAGGGCGATCCAGGAATACTTCGCCAAGAACGATCTGCAGAAGTATTCGATCCTCCGCACAAGCATCTCGCCGACGATGATCAACGGCGGGTTCCGGAGTAATGTCATTCCGTCCACTGCCGAAGCAACATTGGATATCCGCGCGCTGCCGGACGAAGATATGCCGAAGTTCTATGCCGAAATCGAGCGCGTGATCAACGATCCCGCAGTGAAGGTGGTGCCATCTCGCGGCGGTCGTCCCGCGCCGCCTGCGAGCCGCTTAGACACGGAGATGTTCCGGGTACTCGAAGCTGCCCAGAAGAAGGTATACCCGGGAGCGATTACCATTCCCGGCATGCTGACGGGTGCCACCGATCTGGCACAGCTTCGTGCTAAAGGTGTTCAGAGCTATGGCATCGGTCCGCAGTTCGACGAAGATGAGTTCGCGGAACACGGTTGGCATAGTGACGTGGAACGCTTGTCGGAGGAGTCGCTCTATGGTCTCGTCCGATTCCTTTGGCATTCCGTGTATGGCATTGCGGCCTCTCAGTAGCCGTAGCACAACCGGAGTCCGCAACAGTTCGCTGTAGATGGAGTCACAGAGACTAAGAGACAACGGCTTTGTGGGAGGGTGAGTTATGCAGGGCGAAACGGCGTCCGCCAGAGTACAGCCGA
>DASQVJ010000246.1:0-6516 GCA_035640835.1 Bryobacteraceae bacterium | reverse complement strand
TAAACATGAACGTTCCAAGTTTGCTTGCGTCATCGGTGAATGCGATTGGCCCGGAGATTCGGCTGGCAGGCAGGAGGGTCGCCACGTGAGTCCCGAGATCCAGACCTTACCGATTCTGATCATCAACCCGCATAGCCGGTGCAACTGCCGTTGCACGATGTGTGACATCTGGAAAACGACAGACGCCGTGGAAATCGGAGCCGAAGAGCTGCGGCGACAGCTCGCGAGTATCGAGCAGATGGGGGTGGAGTGGGTGGTGCTTTCGGGTGGGGAGCCCCTGATGCACTCGGACCTCTTCAACCTGTGCCGGGCCTTGCGCGAGCGAGGAGTCCGAATCACACTGCTCAGCACGGGCCTGTTGATCGCCCGTCACGCGGCAGCAATCGCCGAGTTAATCGACGACGTTATCGTGTCGCTCGACGGGCCCGCCGCAGTGCATGACAGGATCCGCGGCGTGCCGGGCGCGTTCGAACTGCTCCGGGCGGGAATCGACGCGTTGCGAAAGCAGGCACCGAGGTACCCTATACACGGCCGAAGCACCATTCAGCGGGCCAACTGCGCCCACCTGCGAGACACAGCAAAAGCGGCAAGGGACCTTGGCCTGAATTCCATCTCGTTTTTAGCGGCCGATCTGACGTCCACCGCGTTCAATCGTCCTGCAGGCTGGGATGCAGCGCGGCAACAGCAGGTCGGATTGAACGTGGAAGAACTGAGCCAGCTGAAAGCGGAAATCGAAGCGATCATCGCAGACCCCGAGTGCCGCGGGTTTGTAGTCGAGTCCGCAGATAAACTTCGTCGCATCGTGGAGCACTTCCGAGCTCACTTGGGCTTGGCGGTTCCGCGCGCGCCTCGCTGCAACGCGCCTTGGGTTTCTGCGGTGCTGGAGGTCGACGGAACGGTTCGGCCTTGTTTTTTCCAACCGCCGATTGGAAGTACGAGAGAAGGAAAGAACCTGGCGGAGATCTTGAACGGACCACAGGCGGTCGCATTCCGCGCCGGATTGGATGTCGACACAAATCCAATCTGTCGAAATTGCGTCTGCTCGCTTCATTGGAAACCGGCAACGTTGGGAAGTAGCGCGTGATAGACGTCTTGCTGAATTTATGTTCATGGGCCTCGGAGCGACTGCGCGCTGCCCAGAGCTATTTAAGTTTCGCAGCCCTGCTGATCTCGTTTGCCTTGGTCATAACGCCGGTCGCAGTCGTGTTCCGCGTCATAGGCAGAGATGCACTTCGCCTTCGAAAGACGGTGCGCGACAGCTACTGGAGGCCCTGTGAGCGCAGTCTCCGGGGCCGGAAGGAAATGATGCAGCCATTTTGAATATGAAGTTTTTCACCGAGCTCTGGACATTCTTGCGCCTGCGGAGAAAACTCTGGCTGCTGCCCATCATTCTGCTTGTTCTCGCATTCAGCGGATTGTTGGTGTTGGCCGAGAGCGCGGCGGTGGCGCCATTTATCTACAGATTGTTCTGACAGAAGAAGGTGCGAGCTGTGCGAATACTCGGAATATCTGCTTTCTACCACGACAGCGCCGCGGCGCTGCTGGAAGATGGCAGAGTTGTCGCAGCAGCGCAGGAAGAGCGTTTCACCCGGCAAAAGCACGACGCGGCATTCCCTCACAATGCCCTGGCATATTGCTTGCAGGAGGGCGCCTGTAGTCTCGACGATGTCGATTTCGTCGTGTTCTACGAAAAACCCTTGCTCAAGTTTGAGCGTCTCCTGGAAACATACCTCTCCCTGGCTCCGCGCGGCCTGCATTCCTACGCCAAGGCGATTCCACTCTGGGCGCGCGAGAAGCTGTTCCATCGAAAGCTACTGACGGCGGCGCTGGCTGCTCACGGCCGTAACTTCGATTGTGACCGCCGGCTTCTCTTCAGCGAACACCACCTGAGTCATGCGGCCAGCGCGTTCTTCGCGTCACCATTTTCAAACGCACTCATCCTCACTCTTGACGGTGTGGGGGAATGGACCACCACGTCGGTGGCGCTTGGACGCGACAACTCGATCGAAATGCTGCGTGAGATTCATTTTCCGCACTCGCTTGGGTTGCTCTATTCCGCGTTTACCGAGTACCTGGGATTCCGCGTCAACTCGGGCGAGTACAAAGTAATGGGCCTCGCCCCGTATGGGAATCCAGCCTATGTGCAGCGAATTTGGGACAACCTGCTCGAACAGCGGCCGGACGGGTCTTTCTGGTTGGATCAGTCTTACTTCAATTACTGCGGTGGGCTGCGAATGACAAGCGGCAGATTCCACGATCTTTTTGGTGGCCCGCCCCGTGAGCCAGGAAGGCAACTCACGCAGCGGCACATGGATATCGCGGCGTCGATTCAGTCCGTGCTGGATGAGACGGTCCTGCGCCTGGTGCGCGCGCTGGTGGAGGAGACCCGCGAACGGAATCTATGCCTGGCGGGCGGCGTTGCATTGAACTGCGTTACCAATGGCAAGCTGCTGCGGAGCGGCTGCATAGACCGTCTTTGGATCCAGCCTGCCGCGGGTGACGCCGGAGGCGCGTTGGGGGCTGCGCTCGTGGCGCACCACATTGCAGAGGGCCGTCCGCGCCCACTATCGACTCCGGGCGACTTCATGGAGGGGACCCATCTCGGACCCTCGTTCAGCCCTGAGGAGATCCGGACCCGACTCGCGAAAGTCGGAGCGAACTTCCGTGTGCTCGACGAATCCGAGTTGCTGGCCGCCAGCGTTGATGTGATCGAGAGCGGCGGGGCACTCGGATGGTTTCAGGGCCGGATGGAATTCGGGCCTCGCGCGCTAGGCGCACGTTCCATTCTCGCCGACGCGCGCCGGCCAGACATGCAGTCCAGGCTCAATCTCATGATCAAGCACCGTGAGGGATTCCGTCCGTTCGCGCCTTCCGTACTGCAGGAGCATGTGCGCGACTGGTTTGAGCTCGACGTGGACAGTCCGTACATGTTGCTTGTCGCAGGCGTTCACCCCAAGCGATGGAGCCAACTTACTCCGGAGCAGGAGGAGCTTACAGGATTCGACAAGCTGAAGGCGCCGCGATCCTCGATTCCGGCCGTGACCCATGTAGACCACTCAGCCCGTATTCAAACCGTCGGTGAGGAAGCACATCCGCTCTATCGCCGGCTGCTCCGGACTTTCTACCAGCGGACTGGATGCCCAGTTCTGTTGAATACAAGCTTTAACGTGCGCGGTGAGCCGATCGTCTGCTCACCTGAAGACGCGTTCCAATGCTTTCTGGCAACGGATCTTGACGCGCTCGCTATTGGAAACTCTTTCCTGTTCAAGTATGAGCAGGATACGCCGGCGATCCCTGCGTACGCAATGAGCTTTGCCGAGGATTAGATCGTGAGACGCGAATTGCGGGCAGTCGCATTTCTTATATATAACTGCGCGATCCTCTGTGTTGTTTTTGGAGCAGCCGAATATACGGCGCGAGCAATCCAGTCTCGACGTTTCGGAGCGAATAGCCAGCGACCTGAGGCGCTGCGCGACCGGTGGACGGCAATCCGCAATAATCCCGCATATGGCCGTCCCGGTGTGGTTCACAATGCGCAAGGATTCCGCCGCGCTGAGAACGTCGAGGTCGTCAAGCCGGTCAACACGGTGCGTATCTTTTTGCTGGGCGGTTCGGTCACGTATGGAGGCGAGAGCCTGTATCCGGAAATTGAAAGCCGTGGGGCGCCGAGAAATGACGAGACGATCGACTACTACCTGGAGCGGCGACTGAACCGCGAATTTCCATCGAAACGCTGGCAGGTGATCAATGCTGGTGTGAAAGGGTACCTGCTCAACCAGGACCTCGCGCTATTGTTATCCACCGTTGTGCGATATCAACCCGACTATGTCATCTCGCTCGACGGCGTAAACGATCTGTCCAGTCTGTTAAGAGCGCCATCGCATTATGATTCCTACTTACAGCCGGAGCTGGTTCAGGACTTCAACCGGTTAGCGAATCCTTCGTCGCTGGCTTCCCTTCGTGCCATGCCGGCGGCGTGGCTACGCAACGACAGTGTACTCTTCTATTCCATCCAGAACTGGCTTTCGAACTGGAACCGCCGTCGGGCGCGCGCGGCACGTGCTCGCCAGAGCATGCCGCCATCTCCGCTGCAGTTTTCGGATCTGACAGCGCAGGATCAGGAGCAGTACCGGATCAGCGCTGCGCAACTCGAATCGCTGCTGAAACCAGTGCGTTTCATGCACGCAGTGCTAGCTGAGGAAGGAATCGAGGGCTTATTTGCGCTCCAGCCCGAAATCCTCCTGAGTCACAAGCCCTGGATCGGAAGCGAACAGCGACTCCTGGAGTACCACCGCAAACTGGAAAGCCGCGTCTTCCTTTATGGTTTCGAAAACCTCTACCCTGAGCTTGGCTCCCGCCTGCGTGACGACGCGCGGGAGAGAGGCTACAGCTTCCTCGATCTCACGAAGGTCTTCGATGATTTGGCGATTCAGAGTTATACCGATTACTGTCACTTAACGCAAGTCGGTAACAGCCTGATTGCCGATCAGTTCTTCAAAGAGTTAAGAGCCAGCTTCCAGCGAACCGCAGCAACCACGAGTACGCCGGCTCGCGCGATCGCAGGATCGGGGTCATAGAATATGTCTTTCCGCGCGCATCAATGCTTCCGGCTGCTTGGGATCCTCTTGTCGGTCGTCGTGCTGAGCCTTGCCGCGGAGGTCCGTCCGAGTTGGATGAAGGTCAGCTTTGAGGGGCTGACGGTACACAACAGCCACTACCTCGCGGCCAGCTTCTTGTATCAACTGCAGACACTGCTGGGCACTACACCAGAGTCTCCCAAGGTAATGGACGGTAAGATCGTCCGCCATCAGGGCAAGGACGTATACATCGACCTTGAGCTCGTTCCCGCCGAAGCAGCCTCCGTTCTTCGCGAGATCGCGCGTCGCAGATCACCCGAGGACAGTATCAGCTCTGGTGAGATGGCGGCCTTTATGGATGAGCACTATTATGAACTCACACGTCCTTACCCGACCTTACAAGCGCTGCTGCGCGAACATCCCTATCGGGACAACCCCAACTGGCTTAAGGTGCCCGTTGACAGTCTTACGTTCTCACGCTTGCGTGTGTTGCGGATCGACAAAGATCGGATCGTGGATGCGCTCGTTGAATACTTCGATCACGACAACCGCGTTCTCTATCCCGAAGGGACTGTAATCGTCGCCGAGTCATTCGATAAACAAGGGAATTTTGTAGAGGCTGAAGTCCTCCGCAAGCGCTTCGATACGTTCTGGAATTTTGCGATCTACGGTCCGGAAGGCGCTCTCCAAAATAGCTCGATGGCCTTCAATGAGGAGGGTGAACTGGCTCCGGAAAGATCCGGCTTGAAGGTGCCGCAGGACTGTGCACTCTGCCACCGGTTGGACCGCCTCGACCTGTCGGGCGATCCGGAAGCGCCTGTGCTTGCCCCTGTGCGAGGCTTCTTCCACAAGTTACCCGCACGTGTGCCACAGATTCATCTGGGCCCTGAATACTACAGCCACATGGCGTTCACCGAACTGACCGAAGCGAACGCGAAAGTGAAAGATGGCGTATTCGGTGTCTACGGCAGCCTCTTGTTATCGGAACTCAGCAGCAGAAAGCGTCTGGGGACGCTAACAGCGGAGGACAAGCTGAGGTACGCGCGTCTGGCGCCGCTCTATCCGGAACTGTTGACGCCTCTCGACCGCGTCGATTCCCTTACCAACTCAATAGGAATGCGGCTAATCCGCATCCCGGCTCCAACAGGTCGTCCAATGCTCGGTTCCCTAGCCTCTGACCCGGAGCATCGATCGGACGAGCAGCGGCACGACGTGCCATTTCGCAAAGGCTTTTTCATGGGCGTTTTCAAGGTAACCAATGCGGAATACCGCCAATTCCGTCCATCGCACCACAGCCCCCCGTACCAGGGCCTTGCGCTTGATGGCGAGAATCAACCCGTGGTGAACGTGAGCTACGACGATGCGGCGGCGTTTGTGTCTTGGCTCAACCAGCTCCCGGCGGAGAGGGCAGCCGGCCGCACTTATCGGCTTCCGACGGAACACGAATGGGAGTATGCAGCTCAAGGCGGCGACGGAAGGCGCTTTCCTTGGGGCGACCAGTGGCCGCCTCCCAAGGACGCCGGCAACTTCGCGGACGAAGCCAATGGAGCACGCTTCCGTTGGGAATACTTGCATGGTTATCGCGATCCGTACTTGGGAACGTCGCCGGTAGGGAGATTCTTTCCCAATCCGTATTTCCTCTACGACATGGCCGGGAACACGTATGAATGGACCAGCAGTTCTTACCTGCCGTATCCGGGCACTCCGACCGATGCCCACCCGCCCGGCAGCAAACCCTATTCGTCGTCCCTCAAAGTAATGCGAGGTAGCAGTTGGGCCGATGAACTGCCGAAGGTTCTCCGCTGCGCCTTTCGAAATCCGATGACGCCCGATACCCGAATGCCCTTTCTCGGCTTTCGCGTTCTGGCCGACATCCCGTCGCAGGAGTAGCTGTGTTTGAGCCGGATACAGCTGCTGCTCACTTCAACGCCAGCCGCTT
>DASQVJ010000245.1:0-3556 GCA_035640835.1 Bryobacteraceae bacterium | reverse complement strand
GACGTTTGAGGGTCAGCGCATTCGAATCGGCAATGCACTGCTCGCGAACCCAGCGCACTCTGCCGTCACCGAATAACGACCCAGTGCGAGCTCCGGCAACGCGAATTCGCCGGCACGTGTCGTCCGAGTCTCGGACTGTATGCCTGTGCCGCTGTGCTGTGCACGCACACGACAGTCGGCGACCACTCCGCCGCTCATATCAGTTACGGTTCCTACAATCGCGCCACGGAATGTTTGGGCGCTGATTGCCAGATTGAACAAGACGAATACGAAAAGGGCTCTACAGGCAGGCGTCATGAAGGGGAACTGCAAGGATAGCCAGCGTGAGGCGCTAACTCATCTATACATCCGTGAAGCGGGATGATCTGTGCGATGAACGGTCTGGTATCAGCGGTGGGCGGTTCACAACGGACAGCGCACGTGATGCTGAAGAGCTAAGGCTTATCCAGGCTTTCAGCGTCGGCCAGATCTTGTGGTCGGCCTGTCGCCCTCTTGTTGCGGATCAGCTCAGAAAGCCCGACAAACCACACCTGGAGCGCATCCAATTCACCTCGCACGCGTCCCTTCCAGACTTCTTCGTTGCTGATTCCTGTCAGGGAAGTGATCAGGTCGATTCGATTCGGGGCAACTCCAAGTTGCACATTTCGGTCGGGATGGGTCAGATCTTCCACTGTCACCCCAAGCGCTCCGAACCCGAACTCCCGAAGCGATTTCAGCACGCGCCGAGCGTTGTCGTCCGAGGTAGCTAATAGGATGTCGAGATCACCGGTGAAACGGGGTCGGCCGTGAAATGCCACTGCGAAGGCGCCGACAATGACGTAATCAACTTTGTTCGCGTCGAACAACCGTAGCAACTCTTTCGAGTCTTTCGGCAGCTTCACCTTCACCTCGGTAGCGAGCCATCAGCTCCAGCAGAATCTCGATGCGCTGGTTTGGTGTCAGCGACGCGTAGAATTCGCGATCAGCCTTCTCCGCTTCTTCAAACGACGTGAACTTGTGAACCACTCGGTCCATGCCACTGCGACTCCCCTTCAGTATCTAACGGTCACGGTCGCGCCACAGGCAGAGTCGTCAAGAACCCGAGCATCACCAGCAAAACGGCGAAGCGTATCAAAACCCCACGGTTGCCCGCGGGACTCGCGTCTTTGCGAAACAGCAGCCGATATCCCAAACCGAGCAGAATCAGAAAGAACATGCCCTCTCGAGCCAGAGCCCACATCGCGACGCAAAGGCCTGCCAGACTCCAGCGCTCCATTTGATTCAGTGGTTCGAGTCCACGCCCGCCGTCCAGTTGCCAGATAGGGATGAGGTTGAACAGGTTGATTGTGGCGGTCGCCTGCGCGGTAGCCATCAGCAAAGAGCTTTCAAAGCTCACGCCGGCCAACGCACAGGCAATCGCGAACGACAAGCCCCAAAACGGCCCTGCAAGACCGATCATCGCGTTTTGAACAGCGTCCTTCGGAGCGTCGTACACACTCACGAACGCGCCGAGTCCCGGAATGAAGAGTGGAACGCTCGCGCGCAAGCCGTATCGGCGAAGCTCCCACACATGGCCCATCTCATGAACATAGATGCCGATGATGAACGCGAGCGCGAACTTCCAGCCATACCAGTTCCAATAGACGCCGAGCGTCGCGAGCATGCTGAACACCGTCTTCGCCTTCCCGAGCCCAAAGAGCAGCAGCTTGAATTTCGAAAGCAGGAGCAGGATCGCCGCCTTGAACTTCCACAAGACAGCAAACACGACGCCGAAGGGTCCGAGCGCACGCCACCAGCGGGGATGTTCGTCCGCAGGAGCCTCCAGCTTCGGCGTCGACAAACTTGCCAGATGCGACCGGATCGTGGCAGCTTGCGTTGTCGCCTCGGGGAGAAGAGCGAGCGCCTGTTCCCATAGTGCTCGTGCCTCGTCAATCTTGCCTCCCGACTCCGCCTGGCGCGCCAAAGTCGCAAGTCGAGTGAGCTCGTCCTTATGAACGAGCCTCTGACAAGTCGAGCAGATCAAGGCGCCTGGACTTAGCTCTGCTCCGCATTGCGAACAGAATCGATCAGGCATGAGCTTCTGACGGCTGATCCGAGAAAGGTCCGTGTAACTCGGCGTCCGATCGTGCCGTAAGGCTCCAAGCGCGTTGCAAGCCAAAGAAAATGATTCCTAGGCCGAGCAATCCGTTCAACGGGTCTTCGAGTTGCAGGAAGGGCACAAACAGTGCCAGTCCTCCCAGAAAAAGAAGTGTCAGAACAATCTGCACAGGACCGAACGGAGCCACTTCCTGCGGGGATTTCTCCGATTTCGTCGATTCCTGTTTTGCCGATTTCTCCATGCGTTGTTTGCTCGCCTCGCTCACGCCCTTTATAAGCAGTGGAATGTAGCTGAATGTGATGGCCACATACGTGAGTGCAACCGCCAGGATTTGCAATCGTCTTCCGCCCAGACCCGCAGATCCACGGCGAACAGCCGACCCAATGAGCTGTCCGACAAGGATGGCGATCAGCGCCAGTTCGTAGCTAGTAATCCACACGATCAAGGCGTATCCGATACAACATAAAATCGCCGCCCCAGTCCCAAAAAGCGCACCTCGAACCACCATGTGATGAGCCGGACGTTGCTGCCCCGCACGCACCGATTCGGCACATTCCGTGCAAATTTTGTTAGCGCCAAGACGATAATACGTATCGATCGGTTTCGAACAGATACTACATTTCGGTGAATTGTCTGGTATCTCGGCCTTGTCGAACTGCAACGATTCGATCGCCGGAGGCGTAGAAATTGGACCTTCCGGTTGTCTTTGCTCAGACATTGGAATTCGATTATCCATGGGTTGCGACGAATCGCAAAGAGATAATCGGCCGAAAGTCGTGTGGGGTATAGCAGAAAAGCAAAAAAGGGCCGGCACCCGAAGGTGACAGCCCCTATTTTGCGAAAGTCCGTCGACTCTTAGTCGCCGAAGGTTCCCACTTCCTCGTTCTTGGTCTGCTCGGCCGGCTTGGCTGGTGCGATCCCGCCAGTAAGCGCGTTCAGCGGAACGAAGCCACCTTCCGGCTCCTGCTCCTTCAGGATGTGCTTGCGATGCAACTTGGCCATCTGGGCATCTTGAGCGGCTTGCTTCAACTTCTCGTCGCGAGCCCGGATCTTCTCTTCGCGAGCCGTCTTCGCGATGCCCTTCTCGTCAAGATCCGTCTGACGTCCGCGATGCACGTCGTCATCGCGAAGAACCAGCGAGTGATCCGCGGTCTCGAGCTTCACGTTCTTGCCGCCGGCGATGATTTCGTGGCGGCCGCGCTCAGCGTACCACTTGGTGAGCGTGGAGGTCATATGCATCTTTTCCACGATGTTTCGCCAGCCCACGCCAGTGTTGTAGGCGCAGAAGCTGATTTCGCCTTCCTGCGTCGCATACGGGATGATGCACTGCTCGGTGCGGCGGAAGTCGTAATTGAACAGGTCCTGGAACCACATGCCTGCGATGAACAGGAAGTTCCAGCGGTCTGCGCGGCGCTTCTCGATGTCCGCCATCGTGCGATCGCCGGTCACCTTCCCGTAGTTGCGGCCGGTGGCGCCGAA
>DASQVJ010000244.1:0-5637 GCA_035640835.1 Bryobacteraceae bacterium | reverse complement strand
CAGAATGCGTGTAACCACCACAAATTGGCCGTCGGGAGACGCCGACGCGGTCGAATAGAGACCGGGCTTGCCTAGAAGTTTCAACTGGAGCGTCTGCGTGTCGACGACAGCAACTTGGGACGTTCCATAGAACTCGAACAGCGCCTCGTCGTACGGATTCTGGAGCATGTTTTGAAGCGTGCGTACAGGGCCGGACTGACCTGCGGACTCCTGAATGATCGGACCGACGGGCGCCGACGGGGGCTGGGGCGGTGCGCCACGATCCGATCGCACGGTCTTTACGAGCAGCATGCGGCTATTCGTCCATTGATAGGGATCGCCCAAGACACCGTTGAGTGCGAGGTGCGGCACTCGCCGTACCTTGCCGGATTCGGTATCGGCCAACAGGAGTTCGTAGCGATCCTCGAGCGTGTTTCCGATGGCGATGGTTCGACCATCCGGGCTCCATTCGGGGGAGCTGATGCGAGCACCGTCCGGCAAAAGGATCTTGGTTTCGCGCCCACTCTCGAGATCCTTGATCCGCAGGGAGTGGATGTAGCTGAGGACTTGCGGCCGATTTGTCTTGGGATTGAAGCGTGTACCTGCGAGTCCGAGGAACGGTTGTGAGATCTCGGCGATTGACAGATAGTTAGTGGACTCGCTGATCAGCACCTTGGAACGGCTTGGGCTGACGGAAAGTGAGGGAGGAAGGGGTGCGTTCAAAACGTCCAGCACCGCCTTGGGAGGCTTTTGATACGTCTGCCCCTGGGATGGCGGCACCAGTAGTATGAGCACCGCCAGAACCATCACGTACTTGGCCATATGGGAGGTATTATGCGCAGAAACGTACGTGTGGTGCCGAACTTTGCGGTTTGGCTTCGAAACTGCACTGGATCGGTAGCGCACGGCGGATTGCCTGTAGATTCATGCTTGCCCCAGTCATTCCTATCGTTGCCGACCCGGTACAGTCGGCAAAAATTGCAGGTCTTCACTATGCGCTGGACGGTGGACCAGGCTATCGACGCCTGAGGCGTGGCGACACTTTCGTGTACGTCGATGAACGGGGGCGTCATCTCAAGAATCCCGACGAGCTTCGGCGGATACGTTCGCTGGTACTGCCTCCGGCATGGACGGACGTTTGGATTTCGGCGGATCCGGACTCGCATCTGCAGGCGGTCGGACGTGATGCTCGAGGCAGGAAGCAGTATCGTTATCACCCGGAATACCGCAGGGTCCGGGATCAATCGAAGTTCGGGCGCATGCTCGCGTTTGGAGCGGCGCTGCCGGACATCCGGCGTACGGTCGATCGACACCTGGCGTTGCCGACCATGTCAAAGCACAAGGTTCTGGCTACCGTGGTCCGGCTGCTCGAGACGACGTGCATTCGCGTGGGTAATGAAGAGTACGCTCGTGAGAACGACTCCTATGGGTTGACGACGCTGAAGGACAAGCACGTCCAGATCAACGGCGCGACCGTGAAATTCAAGTTTCGAGGAAAGAGCGGGCGGATGCACGAAGTAGAACTCACGGATCGGCGGCTGGCGAGGATCGTTAAGAATTGCCGGGATATTCCGGGCTACGAGCTTTTTCAGTATCTCGACGAGCAAGGAAATCACTGCCGCATCTCGAGCACGGATGTGAACGAGTATCTGCGCGAGATCTCGGGCCAGGATTTTACGGCGAAGGATTTTAGGACTTGGGGCGGGACGGGCCAGGCGGCGCTGGCGCTCGAGGAGATCGGACCGGCTTCGAGCGAGAACGAAGCGAAGAAGAACATCGTTGCGGCGATCAAACGCGTGGCCGAACGACTCGGGAATCGGCCCGCGACGTGCCGGAAATACTACGTCCATCCGGCGGTGCTGCAGGCGTACCAGGATGGGTCGTTGATGGCGGCGCTTGCGGCGGCCAAGGGGGATCGGCGCGAGGAGGCCTGCGTTATGCAACTCGTCGAGAAATATGTAGCCGATCTCTCAACGAACAAAAAGAAAACGAAATCACTCTCACAACAATTACGAGAGTCGGTAAAGAAACTCTCGTAGCCGGACACAATCCGGAGCTGTAAGAGTCTTTAATCTGGGAGGAATCCTGTGGAAGTTCTTAAGACAAAACCAGATACGAATGTGAGCGAGCCGGAACGTTGGGCCTCGATTGCCGGCGGGATCACATTAGCGGCATGGGGTCTGAGCCGGAGAAACAACACCGGACTCGGCTTAGCCGCCTTGGGCGGAGCATTGGCCTGGAGAGGCTATACGGGCCATTGCCCGTTCTATCAGGCGCTGGGTGTCAATACAGCGTGCCGAGGCCGGATGCGCGGTACCGGGACGCACGCCAGCGTCCCCTATGAGCTTGGAATACGGGTCGACCAGTCGATGCATATCCAAAAGCCCGCAGAGGAGTTGTATCGCTTCTGGCGGAAGCTGGACAATCTGCCGAAGTTCATGAAACACCTGACGAGGGTCGAGATGTTGGATGACCGCCGGTCGCACTGGGTGGCCTGCGGTCCAGCGGGCATGGATGTGGAGTGGGATGCCGAGATCATCCACGAAGAAGAAAACCGTCGGATCGGCTGGAGGTCGCTCGAAGGCTCGGACGTGGACAACGCGGGTTCCGTGCGGTTCGAGCCTCAGCCGGGTGGCGGCACCATCGTGCACGTGTCGTTGCAATACAACCCTCCTGCCGGTCTGCTCGGCGAGGCTGTTGCGAGGCTGTTCGGTGAAAATCCGAAGAAGCAGATTCGAGAGGACCTGCAGCGGTTCAAGGAGCTGATGGAGCGCGGAAGTATCCGGAACGCGAAAAAGGAGCGCGTCGAGGAGCCGCAGCTCGTAGGCGCCAGGAAGATGTGGGACCGTGACAAGGTCCTGGATGCGTCGGAAGAGTCCTTCCCGGCGAGTGATCCGCCGAGTTGGAACCCAAGCGCGATTTAAGGCTTAAAGGCGGGTCGAATAGCGGCCCGCCATCCCCCGATTCTGTGCTAACCTACGAAATGCGAACCCACTTGGCGCTATCGTCTAAGGGTTAGGACGGAGCCCTCTCAAGGCTCAAATACGAGTTCGAATCTCGTTAGCGCTACCAACTTCAAGCCGCATCCTCAGTTCTTCCAAGCTCTTGAAATAGCGACCCCTGTGACGTAACGGGTCGAGCCGGTACCGGTCTGCTGCTGTCGAGCATGGCTTGTATCTTCGCGACACAACGCTCAGCCACTCGCTGGTCCGACATTGATGCGACCACGAAGGTTGCCTGTGAGAACCGGCTGACCTTTTCGATGCGCGACTTCCACTCGGCATAAGTCTCGTCGTCGTATGCGGGCTGCCAGCGGCCGTATTCGTCGCGGCGCTGACGGCACAGCCGGACGTACCCGATCGACGACGTCAGGAAGTTGGTCGCCGGCATGGAGTGTACCTGCGGGGTTTGGTCGACGTTGCAGAATCCGACATTGTAGTCGAGGAAAGTGCCGATCGCATCATCATGCAGCCAACTGCTATGGCGCATTTCCGCAACCAGCGGGTAGGCCGAGAAAGTCCGCCGCAGTTCGATCAGGAACTTGCGGTTCACTCCAGTGAATCGGAAGGACCAGGGGAACTGCATCAGCACGCATCCAAGACGGCCGGCCCGCTGCATTGGCCGCACGCCTTCGGCGAACTGCTGGATCGAATCGCGGTCAAGCTGGCGGTCTTCCGTAAAGCTTCGGTGCAAAGCCACACTAAACCGGAATCGGGGATTGCGGTTGACCTTGCGTATCCAGACGTTGACGATTTCCGGTTTGAGCATCACATCGCGGGCGGACGAGATTTCGACGGCGTCGAAATCGGCTGCGAGGTGCTCGAGGGCATGAATGCTGGGCCGGGTGCCGCGAGGCTCCTGGTTCCAGCCACTGGTGCCGAACAGAATGGGGGAGTTCATAGTTCGCCTTTCCTTCGCCACGAACAGAATAGGCGAACACGAGGCGAATGTCAACAGTTTTCGTGCGCAGAATGAAACGGTCGTGTGGGTAGCGGGCGCACCTTTGGGTGTAGGGGTGAAGGGGTGCGCCCGCGCGTCGTAATGGGGTTGATTAGGAAACGACAGCGCCGGGCAAGAGGTTACCCGGCGCTATGAAATTTTGGATTCTTTTTTGAGGCGGGGTTACCGGGCGTCGAAGTAGCCTTGAGCCAGCTCCGGTTTGACTTCGAGCGCTTGCTTCCAACAGTTCTTGGCTTCCTCGCTCTGGCCCTGCGCTTTCAACGCGTGACCGAGATTGAGGAGCGCTTCGGCGAAGTTCGGGCGTTGGGCAATCGCCTCACGGTACAAGCGGATGGCGTCATCGATTTTTCCGCCTTTCTGTAACAGGAGCCCCGTGTTGTAGAAGAGCTCCGGGGTGCGTTCGCCCTGGTCGATGAGGCGGCCCTGGAGCTCGAGGGCGCGGTTGTAATCTTCCCGTTCGACGGCCAGAGCCGCCAGGCCGCGGAGCGCGTCGAGAGATTTCGGCTCCATGGTCAGGACCTGTTCGAAGGCCCGGATCGCCTGCTCGCGATCGCCCATGCGCCAATAGGCGATGCCGAGATTCACGTGGGCCTCAGGCCACTGGTTGCGCTTCTTGATGCAGGCCTGGAAGGCTTCGATGCTGCCCCGGGCGTCGCCGCGCTGGAGGCGCAGGTAGCCGAGCCGGAACCAGGCGTCCTCGGAATCGGAACGGAGCGCGGTTAGTTTCGCGTAGAGCTTTTCCGCCTCGTCCTTTGAGCCTTGCTGCTCGAGGATCGACGCCAGGTTGTAAAAGACCTCGGGGAGTTCCGGGGTGATCTGCAGGGCGCGCTCGTAGGATTCGCGAGCACCTTTCAGATCGCCGAGTTCCTGGAGAACCATTCCGAGATTGACGTGCGCCTGCTTGCCTTCGGGACGCACGCGGATGGCGTCGCGATATGCCTGGGAGGCATCGTCGAGACGTCCGAGCTTTTGATAAGCCACACCGAGGTTGAAATTGCGCTCGAAGTGATCCGGTGTCGCTTCGACCAGACGTTCGCAGTAACGCCCAGCAGCCTGATAATCCTCGTCAGCAAACGCGACGGTGGCAAGACCCTCGAGAGCGGCCTGGGAATGAGGCCGAAGCTTGATCAGGCGCTCGGAGTAGTCGCGGATGGTCGAGATTTCTTTGCGAGCGATTCCGATGGAGATCAAGTTGACCAGAGCCTCTTCCGAGTCGGCATTGCGCGACAAGACCTTTTGGTAGATCGCGGTCGCTTCGTCGAAGCGCCACATGAGTTGCAGGCCGACGGCTTTACCGAAGAGCGCTGTCTCGTTGTCGGACTCCTCCGCCAGGCACTTTTCGAAGTTCTCGAGAGCGGCCTCGGGCTTCTCCTGGTGAAGCAGACAGATCGCCAGGCCCAGCCGGGCTTCCGAGCGGTTCGGTGTGAGGTCGAGCGTCTTGCTGAAGCGTTCGGCCGCATCGTCCCATTGGCCGAGCTTCTCGAGGCTCACCGCGAGGTTGAAGTTACCCGCAGCGTGACGCGGTTCCATCGAGAGAAGCTTGGTGTAGGTTCGGGCGGCGTCTTCGTAGTTTTCGAGCTCAAACTGGATGCGGCCAATAGCCGAGAGGATATCGACTGTTTCGCCGCCGATCGCCAGGGCGCCATTCAACTCCTCAAGGGCTTCTTTGCGTTTGCCTTCGAGGTGAAGAGAAACCGC